>JANQHY010000253.1 GCA_028282395.1 Gammaproteobacteria bacterium | reverse complement strand
GGTGGCGGTTAGCGCGTAGCAGATTTTCACGTGCAGCGACATAGCGCATTTCTGCAGTGATAATTCCCTGGCGCGCGTAGTGTAGCTGGGTGACATTGGCGCCGCGCTTAGCACATCGCGGTAGTGGTCGTTGGGGGAGATCGCTTTCAGGAAGTTTGTTAGTAAAGTCAGCGCTAAATTGGGCTAACTGTTCACTGTCACCACGATTATTGATCCAGTCGCGGCGCTTTTTGGGTAGACCGTAGCGAAAGTCATGCTGGTAATTGGGATCGGTATAGGGGCCAGAGGTGTCGTAGACACAAATATTGGGATTTTGCTGGCGATTTTCTGATGTCAGTGTATCATGCTGGCGAATTTGGCGCATAGCTATCTCTAGATCGTCAGCGCGCAAGTAATGCTTCTCTGAGCCTGGATAGGGTGCGGTGAGTGCTGGCGAGATATCGCCAGTTATCGTTTGCATCGTTTCTTTTGACACAGTGGTCTCCTTTCATATTGTGGCGTGAAGGAGAGGTTTAACGATAAGCACGCATATAGCGTGTAGTGGATCGCAACAGCTCCCTCCGCCGGTATTAACCGGATCAGGTATATTAAGGGTAATGTCTCAGCTCTCTTGATGTCGGTTTGCTTCCCCGAGGCAGGAGAGCACCCCTGCTGATTTCGTCACTATTAGATGCCAGTGGGCAGATAAAGTCAAGCATCCTATCACTGATGCGGCGCGCCAATCAAGTTGGCGCTTGCAGTTAAGGGGGAGAATCGCGGTTCTCCCCCTTAACAATCCCCCATCGCGTTGCCGTAACAATTCTCTAACCGAGTTGCTGAGTTGAACACTGCTCCCTGGCGATAGCGGCGATCTTCGGGCACTATTTTAACAGCGTATTGTCTTTAAAAGCGTATCGTTGAACTGTCCAAGCGCCCTATCACTGATGCGGTGCGCCAATGAAGTTGGCGCTTGCAGTTAAGGGGAAGCATCGCG
The DNA here is from genome assembly GCA_028282395.1 of Gammaproteobacteria bacterium. Next base: position 8,202 of record JANQHY010000253.1, on the reverse strand, counting down.
GTTTTCCCCCTTAACAATCCCCCATCGCGTTGCCGCAACAATTCTCTAACCGAGTTACTGAGTTGACCACTTCTCTCTTGCGATAGCAGCTATCTTCGGGCACTATTTTAGCAGCGTATCGTCGAACTGTAAGGGAATAGGAGCTAAAGTAATGATGAATAATATTCTTGCAGCAATCGGTCATACACCAGCAGTGCGGTTTAACCGTATTGGTAGCGATTTAGACTGTGAATTGTATGGGAAGTGCGAATTTCTAAATCCAGGTGGCTCAATCAAAGATCGCATTGCCGCAGATATGGTGTTGGCAGCAGAGAAAGCCGGTAAAATTAAACCGGGAGGCACGTTAATTGAAGCAACATCTGGCAATACCGGTATTGGTATCGCCTTAGTTGGTGCCGTGCGCGGCTATAAGGTGATTATTACCATGCCGGAGAAGATGAGCCATGAGAAAGCGGTAGTTCTGGAGGCATTGGGGGCAAAAATCTATCGTACGCCAACCGAAGCAGCTTGGGACTCTGCTGAGAGTCATATCTCCCTGGCGCGGCGTCTAGAGCAGGAGATTCCTGGTGCGTATATGCTTGATCAGTATGGCAATGCGGCTAATCCTGGCGCGCATTACCATCAGACTGCGGAAGAGATCCTCTCAGATATGGGTGAAGAGTTAGCAATGGTGGTGATGGGAGTTGGTACAGGTGGCACCATTACTGGCGTGGCAAAGCGTTTGAAGGAGGTGCGTGCCGACATAAAAATTATTGGTGTCGACCCTTATGGATCTATTTTGGCGGGTGGAAATGATGTTCATCCTTATCATGTTGAGGGTATCGGTTACGATTTCATTCCTAAGGTGTTGGATAACCATTTAATTGATCGGTATATTAAGAGTGACGATAAAAACGCTTTTTTAATGGCGCGGCGTCTTATCAGAGAGGAGGGGTTGCTGGTTGGTGGTTCTTCTGGTGCAGCAGTTTGGGCAGCACTGCAGGCAGCCGAAACACTAGCGCCAGGGAAAAAATGTTTAGTGATTCTGCCGGACTCTATCCGTAATTATTTGACTAAATTTGTCGATGATCACTGGATGCAACAGCAGGGGTTTCTTTCTAATGAAGAGGATAATAAAAATGAGTAAAGAGAAATTTTCAACACGTGTTATTCATGGTGGGCAACAATTCGATCCAACCACAGGAGCAGTGATGACGCCGATTTATGCGACATCAACTTATGCGCAGGAGAGCCCGGGGAAACATAAAGGGTTTGAGTATTCGCGCTCGCACAATCCGACACGATTTGCTTATGAGCGCTGCATTGCTAATCTGGAGTCGGGACAGGCGGGATTTGCATTTGCTTCCGGTCTGGCTGCGAGTAGTACCGTGTTGGAGCTGCTTGCTGCAGGTGATCATGTGGTTGCCATGCATGATCTATATGGCGGTACCTATCGTCTTTTTGATCAAGTGCGGACACGCTCAGCAGGATTGCAATTCTCTTTTGCCGATTTAACTAACCCAGAGAATTTTGCCGCAGCCATTCAACCCAATACGAAAATGGTATGGATTGAAACACCGACTAATCCATTGCTGAAATTAGTCGATTTAGCAGCCATCGCTAAAATTGCTAAAGCACATAATATTCTAGCTGTTGCAGATAATACGTTTGCTACGCCATGGATTCAACGGCCATTGGAGTTAGGTTTTGATGTCGTTGTTCACTCTGGCACAAAGTACCTCAATGGCCATTCCGATGTAGTCAATGGTGTGGTGGTGGTAGGTGAGAATCCAACCTTGATTGAACAGATAGGGTTTTTGCAGAATGCTATTGGGAGTGTTGCCTCGCCCTTTGATAGTTTTTTATGTCTGCGCGGGTTGAAAACCTTAGCGCTACGAATGCGTTGCCATTGTGATAATGCGTTACACCTGGCACAATGGTTAGAGCAGCATCCGAAGGTTGAGAGAGTGATCTATCCGGGGCTGCCCAGCCATCAGCAGCATGCATTGGCACAACAGCAGATGCATGCGTTTGGCGGCATGATTTCACTACTTCTAAAAGGGGATCTGCAAGACAGTCGCCGCTTTTTGGAGCGCTGCGAGCTATTTACCCTGGCGGAAAGTTTAGGGGGTGTTGAGAGCTTAATCGAACATCCAGCGATTATGACACATGCGTCAATTCCACGGGCGATTCGTGAGGAACAGGGCATTAGCGATAATTTGGTCCGTCTCTCTGTGGGAATTGAGGCGGTTGAAGATCTACAAGATGATCTTGACCAAGCATTACAGACATTGGCGTAGGCTGAATTGAATAGAATGATCTATTATAAATAGATTAGGAGGAGAAAGTGATGCAAACTGGCAAGTTTAATAAAAATATAATGGGGAGATGGCAATGGCTTATTGTCACAATGATGATCTTTTTTATGACTGGATTATCAACTGTCGTATCAGCGGAAGAGCTTAAATGCCCTCAGCTTGATCATATTCTACGCCAGTTTCGTAATAGGAAAAGCCTCCTTATTGCTTATGCACAAAAATCTGAGGGTCCGTGTACTGCTAGAGCACAATTGATTCTTGGCCATGAGTATTATACTAAGTATGACTATCGTCAGGCACACTTTTGGTGGTCACAAGCTGCAATACAAGGAAATGCTGATGCACAATATGATCTTGGTTTGCTTTATCATAAAGGGTATGGCGTCAAAAGAGATAACGACAAGGCACTTGAATGGTGGGAAAAAGCTGCTAAGAATGGAGAAGGTGCAATGCAATATAGATTGGGAATGGTCTATTTAGAAGGAAAGGCCACGAAAAAAAATCCGCAGAAAGCAGCCTACTGGATGGAGCGTGCAGCGGCGAAGAATTACCGTTCAGCATTACGCCAATTGGGCTATATGTATAGCCATGGTATTGGTGTCGAAGTTGACATGGTGAAATCAACCGATTTGTACCAGCGCGCTGCTGTTCTGGGAGATCCGATAGCTATGTATAATACGGGATTTCATTATGAGATTGGCTTAGGTGTTGAGAAAAATGAGCGAATGGCAGCAATGTGGCTGAAAAAAGCAATGGCAGAACATATACGTTGTGCAGCGAATGATCTGGGAATTTTATATGCGAAGGGGGCAGGGGTAAGACAGAGTAGATCACATGCGATTGCCTATTTTAAACACGCGTTATTGATGCCATCAGATCATCCTGATCTTATTTGGCAGAATAGACATATGCACTATAGTCAACTCCAGGCTGAAATCTATGCACAATATATGTTTGGCAAATGGTCTGGAAAGCCAGCATCGCTCACTGAAGAGGGAAGAAAATTCTCTGAGAACGTTGAGAAGAAGTTTTCCGATATGTGTTGGCATTGATTCACTACTAGAATGTGCATGTTACATGCGTAGTAGCTTAATCGCCATCGCTCGGTAATCCAGCTGAAATCAAATCTATAGTCGATTCACCACAATGTTTGGCGATTTCGACTTTCATCGCTGTTCTTAATTGAATAATATCTTGCCATTGATTGCCTTGAGGCATAATCGCTTCACCAATGTTTACTTTAATAGGTTTCATCGTTGGCAGATAACTTCCACTACGTAATATATATCGAGCCCCTTGGATGCCAATTGGGCAGATTGCTGTGTTAGTTTCTGCTGCTATTTTAAAAGCACCTAATTTAAATGGCCGAAGTCCAGTGGCATAGGTAAACGTTCCCTCTGGAAAGATAAAAATAGAGAATCCTTGCTGTAATTTTTCAACCATGAGGTTCGTTTCTGCCGTACTTTTAGAGAAATCTAAACGGTCAACCTTAATATGGCCGAGTTTATTTAATAATGTTTTGAGTAGAGGCACCTCGAGTAACTCTTTTTTTGCCACAAAAAGGACGTTATCTGGCAATATACTATAGAGTATGATGGCATCAAGATAACTGGTATGATTAGCAATCAATACTAGAGGTCTTGCTGGTTTTAAGTGTTGTTTTCCTTTTACTTTAATAGGGCAGAATGCAAGTCGCAAAATATTTCGCGCATAAAACTTCGCAATCGACTTGCTATATTTTTTCGAGGTGATAATAATGCCGAAGAAAGCAAATGGCATAGTGAGTGTAAGTAAAATAAGGATATAAAAAGCATAAACTATTTTCAGAACTTTGGCTCCGGCATTGATTACATGCTTGTAGCAGGTTAAAAAGAATAGCTTATTAATCTGCATCCAAACAGGTATTCTATTTTTTACTAATTTTCCTTTTAAATAGGATTCTTTGCATGATGAACGTCTTAATTTACCACTTGATGTTTTAGGGATAGTTTTCGGTGGCACTAAAGCCACATCATCGGGGGGTATGCCTAGTTCTACAGAGATTTTCTCAGTGACCAGGGCGAGAATTTTATCTTTCTCTTTGCGACTTTTCTCTTTGGTTTCTGCCACAATAATAAATTTTTCTGTGCCATGTTTGACGTCATTTATGCCGAATGCAGCAACACAGCCTTTACGTATACCGGGTATTTGCGAAGTAATCTCTTCTGCTTCTTGTGGATATAAATTTCTGCCTGCTTTAATAATAAGATCTTTCTTGCGACCAACAATGAAAATTTCCCCCTCAGCAAGATAAGCGTAATCACCGCTATCCCACCAGCCATCATGACAAATAGCTTGTGTTGCTTTGATATTGCGATAATAGCCCTGCATTGCCGATGGCCCTTTGAATTGCAATTGACCAACATGCCTATCAGCTAGAGGAGCGCCTGTATCGCTAACAATTCGGACTTCATGGTTTGGTAGGGTAATTCCACAAGAAACAAACTCATGGTAGTTTTCTCCCTCTTTTCTGGAAGTGACGGCGCGCTGTTCTACATCGAATGTCTCTCTTTCTACGCTATCAATGCGCGGTTCTCTGTTTAGCGGTGAAATTGCCAGGCCAACAGAAGATTCGGCCAAGCCATACACCGGCAGGAGGGTCTGTTTTTTAAAGCCATATTGGCCAAAACGTTTGTGAAACTTTTCTATAGTTTTTGGATAAATTGCTTCAGCGCCATTTGCTGCAATTCGCCAGCAGCTTAAATCGAGACCTTCTAATAATTCCGGCTCAATTTTATTGACACATAATTCATAACCAAAATTGGGACTGGCTGAAATGGTGGCACGATGGTAGTGAATTGCCCATAACCAGCGCTCTGGTCGAAGCAGAAATGTCATTGGAGAGAGTATTGTTAAGGGGACTCCATGATATAAGCTGCCGAGCCAGCTACCAATCAGACCCATATCATGGTAAAGAGGTAACCAGCTTACCACAACATCTGTTGGTGTAATGGCTAATGCTTGGCCGTACGCTTTAATATTAGAGAGTAGGTTATCATGCGTTAACAAGACGCCTTTAGGATCGCCAGTACTCCCTGAGGTATATTGGATTAAGGCTGCTTGATCTCTTTCAATAGCAATATCGGGCAATTCGGCACTAGATTTAATTAAATCTTCGAGCGTTGAAACTTTCATTAAACTGGGGATGAAGCTGCTTAATGAATGGCTTAAAAAACCTTTGGCTTTAGAAAAGGTAACCAATACTCTTGCCTGTGCATTGTTTAATATTCTTGCTTCTCGTTTAATATACTCTTCGATTTGATCAGCCCTGAAGGGTGGATAGATAGGAACAGGTATCGCGCCAGCATATAGTATCCCAAAAAATGTAAAGAAGAAGTCTTCACTAGTTAATAGCATCAGTGCGACTGTTTCTGACGGTTTGACACCAAGTTTAATTAAACCATTCGAAACCCGTTTTGCAGCCTGAAATAATTGGCCGTAAGTGATAGTTTGTTCTAGTCCATCATCATCCTGTAAATAGATATGGGGATGTTTAGGATTAAGCGTTGCATATTCTGAAAGAAGCTCGGTTAAAGTAACAGCTTTGCTTGGATCAATTTGTGGCTTGTCAAGCATTGGAGCAAACTCTTCTAATCTGGACTGTTTGGGCGGGTTAGCTAGTTCAATGGCTATGATAAGGTCCATCACAGTCTGTATTGTTGTCGCGACATCACTGCTGAAATGAATGGTGAACTCTTTCTCAAAACGGTGAAATAACTCCATTCGTTCTAAGCTACCAATACCAAGATCTTTCTCCAACGATGCGTTAAGCGTCACCGCGTTTGCTGCGCGGTTAGCATCGGACTCTTTTAAGAACTGTTGAATTAAAGACAATACTCGCGATTCTATTAGTGATTTTTTTTTACCCATAAAATACTTTTATCCTCTTCTCTCTCGCCGGAGAGACTATTTGGAAAGACCTAATCTCTGATAACATGTTGGAATTTTAATGTATACTATTTTTTCTAATAGTGAAATTATATCCTAATAGTCCGAATAAAAACAAGCTGTCACAATGGATGACGTAAGCAGGAATAGTTTTCTCTCTTCCATAAATGGGAGTTGTCACTGCGCACCCTGTCGTCGCAAGGAACCCAGTGACGAAGCGATCCAGCAACAGTGATGATAGTGACATCAGAGCTAGATTGCTTTGCTGCGCTCGCAACGACAAGTGACGCGCTTGCAACAAAATGATTAAGTCGTCTCTATGCTAGGACGATTAATCATTAATAGTGCGGAACTGTAGAGGATCAACCCAACAAATGCAATAAATGCCCAAGTGTAAAGGTGGAGCGATAGTATTGGAATTGAGAACCCTTGTGGTGAGGTAATATGAAGCAGAATTTGCCTCACACTCACAGCGCCACCAACCACTGCTGAAAGAATCGCTAAAGCCAAATATTTTGCTTTGTAGCCATTTTTTAGGTAGATCATCATAGCAATTGCATAAGCAATAAAACCACAACGTTGTAGTAAACAGAGTGGGCACGGTTGTTGATTGTCAAAAACCTGAATAATCAGTGCGCCTAGTAGTACTGCTGCAGGAATAGCGACACCAATTAATGTATCGTAACGATTAATTAATTCTCTTTTCATGATAAGCCTCCTAGAAAAATAGTTTAAGGTGTGATGACGCATCATGTGCTAGTGACAATGCAATCATCACAATAGCAATAAATAATAGTATTGCTGCATAATGAATGACACGTAGTTTCAGTATTCTAAATGACGATTTTTTCTGATCGAGTAGCACTAAAGAGAATGCTAATAACAGCATAAAAAATACTGGGGATGTTGGCAGATCAGCAGAGGCTGGACCGCTCAGATAGTGATAAATGGCGTGGGTCATATAGACAAACGAGAGAAGTATAACCAGTGCCAAGCCAATGACCTCGAGCCCACGATAGTTAATATCAAATAGGGAGTGGTCTTTTTTTGTTAGGTTCTTCATTATTTTAACTCCTACTTTGCCTGATTTAATGCCCGTTATTTCATATTGCTGCTAAAACTTTATTTTTAATAAAGGCCTCCTTTGCAGATTATTTGCTTTCTATCAGTAGCGGGATAACGGTGTATTATCAGGATATTAAATAAAAATCACAATTATTATAGTAGATATCCTACAAATAATCAACAATAATTGATCAATTGATGGTCATTTAGAGGTATAGTGCATATATATCAATTGCTTATATATTGCTGCGGTTCTCAGTGATCTCAATCATACGTTCAAGCGCTTTTTTGGCATTATCACGCACCCAGCGCTGCTCTTCAGTATTGAGTCGTTGCAGCTGGCCGCTAAATTCGTTGACGCTATCCCCAGCATAGACACGGTTGTGGTGAGGGACTTTGCCACGGCGGAGAAGATCAAGAAGAGCCACCAGATGCGGTGGGTCGTTGCGCGACATTGTTGCACAACCACAGCCCATCCCTTTAAAGCCATTCAGTGGCGCATCGCCAAGATTAACGATTTCAAAACCTTGTGGCTCTAGCAGGCGTTTCAAGTTGCGCACCATATGGTTCTCTGTTCCAATTGCATAGCGTCTATTTCCTGCTCTATCCTGAGTGACATAATCCCACAGAAACGACGTTGAGCCGGCACCGTCGACGCGGCTGATTACTTCATAACGGCACTCTGGGTGGGCAAGTGTGGTGAACCCTCTCTCTTTCCAGTAATCGACCATTGCTGCACGCATATAGCTATGGACACTACAGTGGCTAGAGAAAATGACCAGTTGTGCTTGATCAAACTGTTTTACTGTCGCAGCTTCTTGACTATCAAGGGTAAAATTGGCGCCATCATTACCTCCGGGCCAATAGGCAACCCGGTTCATTGGAATACCGCACCAGTGGGCGACGTTTTCAC
>JANQHY010000241.1 GCA_028282395.1 Gammaproteobacteria bacterium | reverse complement strand
ATTGGCACATTTGTTGCCAAGCCATTTACTGAGCAAGCAGGTAGCGGTGCACATCTTCACATTAGCATATGGAAAAATCTGCGCCCACTACTCAACCATTTTGATGACATAGATAAAATGGACCCTCTCGCACGCCACTTTATCGCTGGCCTTTATCACCATCTACCGGCACTGATGGCGCTCACCACTTCAACTTGTAACTCATTCACACGTTTTATTCCACGTTACTGGAGTGGCGCCTTTCAAGGTATTGGCATTCAAAACCGCGAAACAGCAATTCGCCTTATTCCTGGTAATAAAAGTAATAATGATAGTAATATTGAATTAAAAGCCATTGACGGCACCTGTAATCCCTACATAGCTATGGGCGCAGTGATTGCCGCAGGCCTAGATGGTATTAATAACCAACTACCTTTACCACCTTTTGTTGATGTCGATCCCGCCAATCTAACCAAAGCACAGCAGAAGCGTATGCAAATAGCCCCTCTACCTGCCAATTTAGGCGAAGCAATACGCCATTTGAAAAAAGACCAATGTCTCCTCGAAGCATTAGGCACAGAATTAGCTCAAGCAATTATTGCGGTAAGAGAGCATGACTGGCAATTTTTTAAAGATAAAAGCGCTGATGAAGAGGTGAAAATACTGTTAACAAAATTCTAACAAGAATTTACTTTGCGTTCTACTCAGCGATGTTAGCAAGTATGATACCTAATGAAATACCAATAATAACGTTAACAAAACGGAATAGAATGGTATGCAAACTAGGCTCGACACTGGCACCAAACAACAGCATGATCGCAACGGCCACACCCATTGTGTTGCCCAATGTGCTGTAAGGTGTCGCGTAGAAGCGACCAACAATCGCACCACAAATAAAGAAACCTACTGCTAAAGGTGGTAACAGTAGCCAATGGTTATGCCAAGGCAGTGCCAATAACACAATATACACAAGCAGCCCATATAGCGCTGCCAGTAGATGGGCAATAAAACGTAGAGACCCTTTTTTGCATGTCGTATGCAAACTCTCTTCCATAATTAATAAACAGGAAATTGAGGTCCAGAAACCTTCTGGATAGCGCCAAATTGCCCAAGGTAAAAATGTTAATGTTGCCGCCGCCGCAATGACAAGTGATTTAATCAGCAATCTATTATTAGCGTGAGCTACAGTTGCTGAGCCTTTATTAGATTTATTGGCGTTTGCTGTTTTTACTAAGGATCCGCTCCATAATCGCTCACCTATGACTAACAGAGAGCCAACCAGTGTCGCAATGACAACACCTAGAATCACCTCTAGCGAACGATACTTGGCAACAGCTAATAGCAAGCCCGACTGCATTGTCGATGCCAACACAATAACCAGCGTAACGCCAGAAATAATACCAGCATAGCTAAAAATAGTCGGAATTAGCGACAAATAGCTGGTCACTAACAAAACAGCAAAGAATAGTGCCATCACCAAAAACAGAGAAACGCCAAGCATATGGGCAATACCCCAACCAAGCACTGCGCCAACAAGCGTCCCTATGATACGCATAATGCCCTTGGTCAAAGTTGGTGAAAAGGTCGGCTGCACAACAACCGCAATAGTAATCACCGCCCAATACCCCTGTCGTAACGAGAAACGATAATCAAGTACGAAAGCAATGACAACAGCAATTGCCATCTGCAGAGCTGTTAACCACATCAATTTACTATTCTTAATTTCCATTGTTTTCTAATAAAAATTTATGTAACGCGCATTTCCTTGGATAGAGTCGTTAGCAATTCGAGCTCTTCCTTTAACCACTGATTATGAACGTCTAACATATTAATAAAATTTTCCTATGTATAATACGCTTGAGGTGATCTTTTATCATTTCTTCCCTGGACAGTGTGTGGACTATTGTCTGGAAAATCGAACATGGATCAGAAGTCTGTCAATTTTCTCATGACCTTATCATCCTTCAATCAATAGCTCTATCTTTTATTAACAGGCTATGTGAATACTTACCTTTTTCTCCATAGTCAAACCGAGCAATTACAGTCTAAACTATTTTATAGCCTTTCGCCAGCAGATAACATTCACTTGAACGGCTACGCGAAGCTTCTGGTTTACGCACCACAACCCGAGTAAAACTCTGGCGTAACCGCTGCAAATATTCCTGAAATTCAGCGCCCTGGAAAATTTTAATTAAAAAATCTCCGCCTGGCTTCAATGTCTGCTCGACAAACTCAAAAGCCAATTCACATAAATAGATTACACGCGGCTGATCAATCGAGCGATTGCCACTCATATTTGGTGCCATATCAGACATAATTAGATCAACCGGCTTAGTGCCTATTGCCTGCATTAACTGGCTGATCACTGCATCCTCACGAAAATCTCCCTGAATAAAGGTCACTCCATCAATCTCGTCCATTGGTAGAATATCCATAGCAATAATACGACCATGCCCTTTTAAATACTGCTTGGCTAACTGTGACCAACCGCCCGGCGCTGCACCTAAATCGATAACCGTCATACCTGGGACAAGAATTTTATCACGCTGCTGGATTTGCTCTAATTTATAGACTGCACGGGAGCGGAACCCTTCTTTCTGTGCCCGCTGCACAAACGCATCATTAAAATGCTCTTTTAACCAGCGCTTGCTGCTGTGACTTCGCTTCATAATAATTACTGAGTAGAGAGGCAGGTAGTGTAATACTACCGTTGCTACTTGATCACCTCGAGATGAGGACCCTCTCCTTTCTTACCACGGTTTTTCTTGCGTGAAAAAAGTTTACGCTTAGATTTTTTCTTACCTTCTGGCTCCTCTTTCACATGAAGCTCACTTTCGCCAGAACCGACAACGAAATCAGAGAAGTCTTCCTCTTCAAAAATAATACCATGATTATTCTCGGCAGCGTAAATCGCTAATATCGCGGGAACTGGTAAAAGCAGTTGATATTCAACACCTGAAAAACGGGTACGAAACGAAACTTCAGTAGAATCAAGATCAAGATCGCGCGTTGCATCGATTGAAATATTCAACACAATTCTACCCTGATTATCAATAAATTGCTCAGGGACAGTCACACCTTCTTGTGTCGCATCAACGACAATATACGGTGTACAATCATTATCAATAATCCACTGATAAAAGGCCCGTAATAAATAGGGCCTTTTAGGAGACATATGCGGTTCAGTTTTTTTAGCCATCGACCTCTTTTTCTTCCTCTCTCTCTTCCTCTTCCTCCTCATCGAAGTCGAGACGAATCTCATGCTCAGTTTCTGTTAAGCTGCTCTCAAATGCAGGCCGATCAAACAGACGTTTAGCATAATCCTCTACCGCCGCGGCAGATTTTGGCAATTCAATACCAAGCTGCGGCAGTCGCCATAGAATCGGAGCAATGGAACAATCAACTAAAGTAAACTCATTACTAAGAAAATAGGGCATGTCAGCGAAAATTGGCGCAATACCAATTAAATTCTCAGTCAGCTCTTTACGTGCTGCTGCTCTCTGCTCTTTTGAACCATTCTCAATAACATTAACCAGACTGTACCAATCACGCTCAACACGGAAAATCATTAATCGGCATTTTGACCGCTTAACAGGATAAACCGGCAATAATGGCGGGAAAGGAAACCGCTCGTCAAGATATTCCATAATAATTCGTGACTCGTAGAGTACCAGATCACGATCAACCAGAATGGGAACACTCCCATAGGGATTTAGATCAGCAACCTCCTGGGAATACTCCTGGAGATCAACTTCAATCACATTAAAAGTAATATCTTTCTCGGCCAGTACAATACGCGTACGGTGGCTATATAGATCATCAGACCCTGAATAGAGTAGGACAATCGATTTTTTATTCGTTACACTCATTTTCTTTGCACCTCCTTAACTATTTCTATATTATACACCTTTGTCAACCCCCCTTTGAACCCGCGATTAACGCAGTTAGTAGAATAGCTCCTTGCCATAGGGTATTGATGGTGAGAAATAGTGGCGATGACAACCATTAACGTTTTGAGTATTGTGTCGCTTTACGTGCTTTATGCAAGCCTACTTTCTTACGCTCAACTTTACGCGCATCGCGTGTAAGATAGCCGGCACGGCGCAGTTGCTGGCGTACCGTTACACCACCACCCTCTTCGCCGCCGCCCTCTTCATCGCCATTCGCAATCGCTTCTTGCAGCAGTGCTCGAGCAATACCAAGACGTAATGCACCCGCCTGACCATTACTGCCACCCCCTTTAACGGTGGCCTTAATGTCAACATTTGCTACACAATTCATTAGCTCAAGCGGCTGTTTGACGATCATACGTGCCGTTTCACGGCCAAAATAGTCATCCAAAGAAGCGCCATTAATGGTGATTTCGCCTCTGCCGGATTTAATAAAGACACGTGCTACAGCGGTTTTACGTCGACCTGTGCCATAATAGTATTCTGACATCTTTTACTCCTCTATCTGTAAGGGTTGTGGCTGTTGTGCATCGTGGGGATGCGCTGAACCAGCGTAAACTTTCAATTTTTTCAACATTTTCCTGCCGAGAGGCCCTTTTGGCATCATGCCGCGAACTGCACTCTCAATCACACGTTCAGGATGATTGTCGAGAACTGTTTGCAAATTGCGTGACTTCATTCCGCCAGGGTAGCCTGAATAGTGATGATACATCTTGTCATCACGTTTTTTACCAGAAAAATAGGCTTTCTCAGCATTGATGACGACAATATAGTCACCAACATCAACATGCGGCGTATACTCTGGCTTATGTTTGCCGCGCAAATAGCGCGCAACCTGAGTTGCCATGCGTCCCAGGGTTTTGTTTTCCGCATCAACAATATACCAGCGCTGCTCCGCTGTCTGCTCATTTGCACTATATGTTTTCATCTTTCTACACTATTCCTAATCTATTATGCTTACCACTA
>JANQHY010000227.1 GCA_028282395.1 Gammaproteobacteria bacterium | reverse complement strand
TAAAACAGCAGCTTGTCAACAAACTTTATGCTGTTGCAGCAACAGATAGTAGCCAAAAAGTACGGGAGGCTGCTGTTGAAGCATTGCACCAGGGATCATTGAACTTTCTTGATAATGGCGATACGTTAGCGTATCGTGCGTTCTGTTCGTCTATTCGTCAAACTATTGAAGATAAAATCAGCGCTAATATTAACAGCAGTAATCCATTTCAATTGGGTTTTGCAGGGAGTTTGTCGACACTTACTTATAAGAATCAGCAGTACTATGTGCCAAATGGGATTGCCCGTATTTATAGACTTGCCTGTGCAGCTGAGGATAATGTTGGTCAAGCGCAACAGAACGCAGAGCAGATATCGGCAATATTGAAGGAGAAGCAAAAGCAGCTTTCTACACCGGTTGCATTTTTCCGCTGTGTATCAGGCCGATCCCGTTCAAAAGAGGTTAAAGAGATGTACCAAGAGATCAAGCCACTTCCTGTATTGATGAACTAAACAGGAATCTTTTTTCCTCTCCCACAAGTGGGAGAGGGGAAAGTGACTCCTTGTCATTGCGAGCGCAGCGAAGCAATCCAGCACTGAAGTTACTATCAGTCCTGTTCCTAGATTCCGAGATCAAGTCGCGGGACGACGGAGGTTTGGTATCGCCGAACGACGAGGTGTTGGAGCTGCGGTACGACGATGAAATGGGGAATAGGCAGCTTGTTTTTTTAAACAATGTTCTTTCTATGTGAAAGGATAAGAGAGATTAAAGAATAAAAAAGCCCATTCAAAGAATGGGCTTTTAAAAATAGGTTAACTTGCTACAGTTAACAACCTTGTCATTATGCCATTGAGAACAGGTAGCTCACACCGACATTAAGTAGGTTGTTATGGTAGTAGTCTTCAAGTTTTGAACCGCTACGATCAACCAGTTCGTATGAAAGTGAGTTCAGATTTCTGTACTCAGCAAAGATACGGAAGTTGTTGATCGGATAAGCCATACCGATAATTCCCTGGTAGGCAAAAACAGTTTCTGTTTCAGAGCCTGTTGGGAATACACCTGGCTGGTTGGTTGTTAACGAACTACTGCTGAAGCGCGTTTTAATATTAATTGCACCTATACCAATACCAACGTAAGGAACAATCGGCCAGCCATCGATGTGCATATCGTAGTAACCATTGCCCATGAACGTCCAGGCTTGACTGTCATCTTTGGCACTCAGATCACCGTTGCCAAGTGTCGTATTGGAGTCCAATTTATCCAAACAGTGTTCAAGGTAGCCGAAGGCAAACGCTGCACGCCATGGTCCCATTTTGTAGCCAATTGCGCCACCAGCATTCCAGCCCCAGTCATATTCTAAGCTATCTGCAAGTTGGTTTTGCAAATAGTTAGCTCCACCGCTCGCCTCGATATAAACACCTTGTTGATCTGCACTACTGCCACCAGTGTAACCGCCAGTATAAGTACTATCGACATAACCAGTGTGGCTATGCGCAATACCATGACTGTGGCTAAAGCTGTGGGTGTGGGTAGTGTAGTCAGCACTTGCAGCAAAGGCATTTCCTGTGGCGGTTAACCCTGCAAGAACAATGCTGCTTGCAACCAGTAATTTTTTCATAACACTCTCTCCTAAGTTTATTCACAATGCACCAACCGCGTTATTAATGATAGTCACTATTTTCATATATTGCAAATTAATCAAAAAAAAGTGGCACTTTATTTTTTTGTAAGTTTTTCTTTCATTAATCGACAGGGTCATTTAGTGGTTTGGTAAAAGGTGTCAGCGGGAACTCATTACTTTCAGGTTGCAAAGTAATATGTGTGATAGAGAAACGTTCAGCTAACATTTTTTGTAACTGCTGTAGATCTTTGTGCCAAAGCGATAGTTCGTTGACAAGAAGGTGAGCGGTTAACATGACATTGCCCGTGGAGAGTGTCCAGATATGTAGGTCGTGAATAGAAGCAATATTACTGCTGCTATTTGTCATCTGTTCGCCGACTTCAGTCAGGTTTAAATCATAGGGCACCCCTTCCATTAGTACCGAGAAAGTTTCACGTAGTAGCCGGATGCTGGCAATAAGAATTAATAGTGAGATGAATAGCGAGAAGATTGGGTCTGCTGTCATCCAGTGGGTGAAGGTGATAATAATACCGGTGAGTAGTGCAGCAACTGACCCAAGTGCATCACTAAAGATATGTAGCATTGCTGCACGGGTGTTCATCGTTTTTTCGCCGCTACTCAAAATCCAGATAGCAACCATGTTGATGATCAGTCCGATGAAAGCAATAACAATCACTGCTTTGCCATGGATCATCATGTCATGATGTTTGAACCGTGCTAATGCCTCAATGACAATGGCAATCACGATTAGGATGAGTGCCAGGCTGCTGATAGAGGCGCCAATGACTTCAGCACGACCGTAACCGTAGGAGAGTTTAGGGGAGGGAGGGCGTTTTGCTATCCAGGCAGCAAACGCAGCAAGT
>JANQHY010000155.1 GCA_028282395.1 Gammaproteobacteria bacterium | reverse complement strand
GAGTATATTGACGGGCCTTATCATATTCGGACCACTGCCACAGTAAGTGGCACATTGGAGATGGTCAATACCAACAGCGTTAACCCTATGGTTGCTGATAAAGAAGGCCTGAAAGCAGAAGCTAAAGCAGTAGCTAATCATCTGTTTGCGCAATTGAAGGTTGAGAGGTTTGAGGGGGATTTGACCGAGCATACTACTATGACGTTGGGGTTGGAAAAAGATCATATTCTTGTATCACTGAATGCGGTAGGTATTCCAACAAGTATTTATGTATTGCATGGTCAAATAACAAAAGACCTGCAAAATATAAAAAAGAACGATTGGGAAATTAAAGGTGAAATAACGTTTAACGTTACCGTAAAGGCAAGTAGAAACAACTCCCAAAGACAGGGGTTAAGTGGTGTAATTGAACGTGATTGGGATGACATTAAAAACTATCTAAACAGTCATAAGCGGCAAATTGCATTAGCAATTGCACCTCAAGTGTTTAGAGTAGTATCCACAATTGAGGCCGGTGAAATACTTGTTATTGAAAACCCTGAGTTAATTGCTTTAACGTTTATAGGGCTGTGATGCATTTTAGGCTATCATTAACATTGGTTTTTAAGTATCAGAAATTCGTTACTGTCATTTGCTGTGTTCCTATAATATGGTACATCATTTTTTCTTACCATTATCTTCCTGCTGATCAAGTCTTAACTGACATCATTCCTAGAGCAGTAGTAACAATTTTGCTTTACAGCATACTAATGCTGCTTTGCCAATTCAAATTTAAAGTGTCATTTTTATATTCATTCTGTATTTTTTGCTATCCTTTTTTTGTCGATTATAGTATAGGTTTTCGTTTAGATAACTTTTTTCAGCTCAGTTCACAACTACAATTTACTATGTTGAGCTACATATTATCTTTAGCAATATCTTTAATGGGTATTGTGATTATTTTTAAAGAGCGCTTTAAAAAATGATGATGTTAACTTGTCGGCACTTAAAACCATACCCAAATTGGCCCAACTCAATGACGGAAGAGCTATGCGCCTGACCGGTAAGGCAGCGGAGATTGGTAAAGACAGTCGTTTGGTATTGTGTTGGTCTGGGCTGAGGATGCCCTGGCGTATTTTGTTCAGCCGCAGAATAAGCGTCACTTCTCTGATCTGGTGGCAGCACTTGGGTTGGATACGGGGAATTATATTGTGTCGAGTATTTTGGCTGGGGCATTAATTGGGTTTGTGGTATTAGCAATCCCTGCAGAAGCCACTGTCATGAGTGTAGTATCAATTGCATTTTTTGGTCTGGTTTTGGCTGGCTCTATAAATGTTGGATTAGATTGGCTTGAGGATAAATTGGGTATTACTGACGAGGTACATGAGTTAGCTGTAACATGTGGTGATTTTTTAGAAAAGTATTGGCCAACCATAGAAAAAGCTTTAGATGAAAGTGAGGCCGTTAGACTTGAGATGATTAAAAGAGGCATTTCTGGTGCTTAAGCAATAACATAGCAAATTAAGAGTGAGGTCAATGAAACCTGTTAATAAACAGTTTTGGCTGGTAATTTTTGGTTTTTTTTCTTGGTACTTGGCAGGAGGGGTGCTTTTTGGTGCTATATTAACAAAGAATATCTTTCTTATTACAGTATTTTTATATTTTGCAATACCATTTCTTATCATTGCACCTATCTCAAGATTTAACGTTACTCTTTACTTAATTAATATAACCTATTTATTTTTTTCCATATTTGCATGCTTGATTAGCACCATGATTTTCACATTATTGCCTCATTCTAACGCTACATATTATTATGGGCTAACCCCTCCAGAAAACTACATTGCTTGTGCATTTTGCACATTACCTTTTATTGCATTGTTTATATACATGATTTTTAAAGGCTGTAAACCAGTTGACGAGATTGCTGATATTTATTTAAACAAGCAGGAAAAAATCAATTTAACTGCCAAAGAGTATTACAGCAATCAGAAAATTAATATCTTTAGAGATATACAAAAAAATAGTTTGTATGATTTTCGACTGGAAAGGTTCCTTAAACGCCATGCAGATATTGTCTATCGCGTAATCATGTTAACTGCTGGGTTAGGGCCAGCTATTCCCATCTTAATATCCCGCAATGCAGGACAACAAGCGCTTAACTATTTTTTCTTAACCGGCATCAGTTACTTTACATTGTTATGTGCTTATTTCCTACCTATCGTAATCCAAATGACCCGCACGGTGCTTTATATCCAAAAGAAATACAATATCAAACTCAAACTGGCGTATAAAGATGATGTTATTGTTGTTGTATAGGAGGGTGGTGCTGAAGTTGTAGCTAACCTCATCTCATTTGAAACGATAAAATCACTTGTCTGCGTGCCTCTCTTATTGCCTGTTGCAGTGCCTTACCTTGGTATTGCTTGGCTAGGGAGGCGTAGTCAATGGTTTTGATAGCCTGGTAGAGTGGTTGTATGTTGTGATCAAACTGTAGTTGGTGAATTATTTGTGCGCTAATAAGTAGGTGGGTGAAGCGTTTGGGTTTGCGTAAGTAATCCAGTTGTTCCATCAGTATAAGCTTATCATCGGCGGATAGGCTTGGCCATTGAGCTAAAGAATGATGGTGCCGACTGATGAGTTGATGGTATTGTTGATAGACTTTCGGGGTAGTTAGAACGATTTGAGCCCCACAGGTTACCACTGCCCAGCGGATTAGTGGTTCAGTTGCGCTAGTTTGTTGTAATTGAGCAATATTATGGCCGGAAATGGTGCCTATGCAGGTCAATGCATCACAGTTATCCAGTACAGTAAAATAATAGCCAGGATGAGTGCTGTGCAATGCCTTTTCTGTTTCAGACCAAATGCGTTCCTGCGACAGATGTTGGCATTGGCCACAGGCCACAATTTCACGCATGAGTGTTAAAGTCTGCGCTGCAACTTGAAAGTGAAATTGACCCAATTGAGCAGCAAAGCGCGCCACACGAAATACGCGCAAAGGGTCTTCACTAAAAGCGGCGCTAACATGGCGTAGTTGGCGAGCGTGTAAATCTCGTTGCCCATGGTAGGGATCAACCAGCTCACCTGATTCGGATTGAGCCATTGCATTAATGGTCAGGTCACGCCGTTGTAAGTCTTGCTCGAGTGTCACGTCTGGGTCAGTATAGAAAGTAAAACCCCGATGGCCTTTACCTGATTTGCGTTCAGTGCGGGCCAAGGCGTATTCTTCATGTGTTTGCGGATGCAGGAAGACAGGAAAATCTTTACCCACCGGGCGATAACCTTGTTGTTGTAGCTCGTCGGGGGTTGCGCCCACTACCACCCAGTCACGTTC
>JANQHY010000086.1 GCA_028282395.1 Gammaproteobacteria bacterium | reverse complement strand
CTCCAACATTTTCCTGGCGTAGCTTGCCTTGGCCCTGAGCAAATTTTCCGGCGCTGATAGTTTGAAAGAGTTCTTGAATGCGCTCACCCGAGAGCCGTTCGCCATCAATAACCATTTTCAGACCGTTGTACTCAGCTGGATTATGGCTTGCTGTAACGACAGCACCGCAGTTGGCCGATAGAATGTGGGTGGCGAAATAGAGTAGTGGTGTCGGTACTTGGCCAATATCAATGACATCACAGCCGGTTGAGAGAATGCCAGTAATGAGTGCTTGAGTCAGTGTTGGGCTCGATAAGCGGGCATCACAACCAACAATCATCTGTGATTGGCCATGGGCAATTGCTTCACTGGCAAGCGCCTGTCCTAGTTGGTGGAAGCTCTCTGCAGTGATATTGTCGTCAACAATACCGCGAATATCATAAGCACGAAAAATGGTGGCATCAATCGCCATAGTTAATTCCTCCCTGAGCTGCCGAAGCCACCGCTACCGCGCTCACTTTCATCAAATTGATCGACCAGCGAGAAAGTGACCTGCTTGATAGGTAGAAAGACCAATTGGGCGATGCGCTCCCCTGGGTTAATGGTAAAGGGGTTCTCGCCACGATTCCAGCAGGAGATAAGAATTTCGCCCTGATAATCAGAGTCGAGTAGCCCAACCAAGTTGCCAAGCACTAGGCCGTGGCGGTGGCCAAGACCAGAGCGAGGAAGAATTACGGCAGCCATGTCGGGATTGTCAATATGCATCGCTAAACCAGTAGGAATCAATTCACTAGCTTGAGGAGGCAGTTCTAGCGGTTCGTCGAGACAGGCGCGTAGATCAAGTCCAGCCGAACCAGAGGTGGCATACTCGGGGAGTGGGAATTGATTGCCCAGGCGCTCATCCAAGATTTTTAGTGCGATATTCTGCATAATTGCCCCTCTATGATAGTTTTAATTAGGGTTGCAAGGATAGCTTAATTTGGCGATAATGACAATCATCCATTGGACGTGCACGTCCCATGTTTCCACTCATCTTTAATCTTAACGAGGAATTGCTATGGCAATTAACCAATGGCCTGAGGCAGAACGGCCACGGGAAAAACTATTAATGCGTGGTGCAGCAGTATTGTCTGATGCCGAACTGCTTGCCATATTTCTACGTACCGGCGTGACTGGGCGCAGTGCAGTTGATTTGGCACGCGAACTTTTACAGCAATTTAGCGGATTGCGTGGTTTGTTTGATGCTGATTTTTCCACATTTTGTCGTTTTCCTGGGCTCGGTCCGGCTAAATACGCACAACTGCAAGCGGTATTAGAGCTGTCACGACGCTATTTCTTTGAGGAGCTAAAGCGAGGCGCACTACTGGACAGCTTTGATAAGACCAAGCGCTACCTGATTGCTCAGTTGGGTAATCGTAAACAGGAGGTATTTAGTGCTTTGTTGCTAGATAACCGCTGCTATGTGATTGAATTTGTTGAGCTGTTTAAGGGAAGTGCGACACGTGCAGATGTCTATCCCGGGCAATTGGTCAAAGCAGCAATAGCAGTTCATGCCGTCAATGTGATCATTGCACACAATCATCCATCTGGAGATCCCACGCCCAGCCGTGCCGACCGTCAATTAACGGGTGATTTAAAAAGGTCGCTAGCGTTGGTAGATATTCATCTGCTTGACCATATTGTTGTAGCGGTAAATCAGGCTCTTTCCTTTGTTGAGTTGGGCTATTTATAAAAAGTTGACCTTTTATGTGATGACCACTTGTTTTGTGGCGCCATTGTGGTTAAAATCGCTTCTCCGTGATTTTGAGATATATTGAGAAAAGGGCGTTACAATGTCGAAAATATGTGAAGTAACGGGCAAACGGCCGATGGTGGGCAATAATGTTTCCCACGCCAAGAACAGAACGAAGCGCCGTTTTGAGCCGAATTTGCACGAGAAACGATTCTGGATTGAGAGTGAGAATCGTTGGGTTCGCCTGCGGGTGAGCGCTAGGGGGCTGCGGATTATCGATAAGAAAGGTATTGAAGCAGTATTAGCAGATATTAAAGCGCGTGAAGGAGAGGGTCGTGGCAGCAACTAGTATTTCAGTTCGGCTGGTTTCAACCGGCTTAAAGAAAGATGGTAAGACTAAAACCGGGTATATCAAGGTAACGCGACGTAACCCAAGAAATGGTAAAGAGAAAATCAAAAAGCTCTGTTTTGATCCTAGAGCTTGGAATGATGCAGCAGGTCGCTATGGCATGCATGTCCTGTTTGAAGAGAGTAAAATGAAATAGCGCATTATTGCCTATTTGTTGCGCTCTCTAAAACACTTTTTGCCCTCTTTTGCCCACTCTACAGGCACGTGCTCCCGTTTACAGAAAAGAATTGGAGCAGAGGGTCCAATTAATCAGGGATTTACAAATTTAGCGAGTTTTTTCTTGAAAACTGAGTAACTATCCCAATTTAAGGACCAGTTGATTAGTTTTTTATTAAATTGAGTAGGAGGTAACAATGAGTTTCAGACCACTTTATGACCGTGTATTAATAGAGCGAATCGAGGAAGAGGTAACCCAGAGCGGGCTTGTCATTCCTGATAGCGCAAAAGAGAAACAGAGTCGCGGTAAGATTATAGCAATTGGCAGCGGCAAAGTTGTTGATGGCCAAGTCATGCCGTTACATGTAAAGGTAGGTGATACTGTTGTTTTTAGCCAATATGGCGGCAATGATATCAAAATTGATGGAACAGAGTTCGTTGTCCTGCGTGAAGAGGACATTTTGGGTATTGAAGAGTAAATTTTTGGGGGAAATGCATTATGGCAGCAAGAATTATTTCATTTAATGAAGAAGCTCGCAGCAACATGCTTTACGGTGTTGAAGTGTTGGCTGAAGCGGTAAAAGTAACATTAGGTCCTAAAGGGCGTAATGTTGCGATAGAGAAATCATTTGGTGCGCCGACCATCACTAAAGATGGTGTTTCGGTTGCGAAAGAGATTGAATTGGAAGATAAATTTGAGAATATTGGCGCGCAACTCGTTAAAGAAGTTGCTTCTAAGACGTCTGATAATGCTGGAGATGGCACTACTACTGCAACGGTATTGGCTTGCTCAATGACTAAAGAGGGCTATAAATATCTCGCTGCAGGTGCGAATCCAATGGATCTTAAGCGCGGAATTGATAAAGCAGTGAAAGCGGTTATTGAGAAACTGCATTCAATGTCTAAGCCTTGTAACGATAATAAAGCGATTGCTCAAGTTGGTACGATCTCTGCTAACTCTGATAAAGATATCGGTGAAATTATTGCTAAAGCAATGGAGAAAGTTGGTAAAGAGGGTGTGATCACTGTTGAAGAGGGATCAACTCTTGAGAACTTGCTTAATGTTGTTGAAGGTATGCAGTTTGATCGTGGTTATCTGTCACCTTACTTTATCAACAACCAGGAGAACATGAGTGTTGAACTTGAGAAGCCTTGTATTCTTCTGTTGGACAAGAAGGTCTCTAACATTCGTGATCTACTGCCAGTATTAGAAAATGTTGCTAAAAGTGGTAGCCCGCTATTAATTATTGCTGAAGACGTTGAAGGTGAAGCGTTAGCAACCTTGGTTGTTAACTGTATGCGCGGGATTATTAAAGTTGCGGCAGTGAAGGCACCTGGTTTTGGTGATCGCCGTAAAGCGATGTTGCAAGATATTGCTGTTTTAACTGCTGGTAAAGTGATCTCTGAAGAGGTTGGCCTGTCACTTGATAAGGTTACTTTAGAGGATCTCGGCTCTGCTAAGCGTGTTGTTATCACTAAAGATGATACAACTGTTATTGATGGCGAAGGCGCAACAGATGAGATTGAAGCGCGTGTTAAGCAGATTCGTGCTGAAATTGAAAACTCTTCAAGCGATTATGATCGTGAGAAACTCCAAGAGCGTCTGGCTAAATTGGCTGGTGGTGTTGCAGTTATTAAAGTTGGTGCTGCAACAGAAGTTGAGATGAAAGAGAAGAAAGCTCGTGTTGAAGATGCTTTACATGCAACACGCGCTGCTGTTGAAGAAGGTGTTGTACCTGGTGGTGGTGTAGCATTGATTAGAGCGATCTCTTCTCTCGAGAGCGTAAAAGGTGAGAACCATGACCAAGATATGGGTATTGCCATTGTTCGTCGTGCTTTAGAAGAGCCACTACGTCAGATCGTTAGAAATGGTGGTGAAGAGTGTTCAGTCATTGTTGCTAAAGTTATTGAAAATGGCGCAGAGCATAGCGGTAACTTCGGTTACAATGCAGCAACTAGCGCATTTGGTAACATGATTGAGATGGGTATTCTTGACCCAACCAAAGTGACACGCACAGCACTACAAAATGCAGGATCAGTTGTCGGTATTATGTTGACAACCGAGTGCATGATCGTTGACGCACCGAAACAAGAGAGTGAAGGTGCTGGCGGTGCTGCTGCCGGTGGCATGGGCGGTATGGGTGGCATGGGCGGAATGGGCGGCATGATGTAATCATCCCCCTATCCTCCAGGCACTACGCCTAACAAAAAACCCGGCATTTGCCGGGTTTTTTGTTACCAATAAGTTTCTGCTGTAACCATTTCCCCTCGATCATTGAGAGGTAGATAGTACCGAAGCGATCCAGCAACATTACTGAGGATAACTTTCAAGGCTGGATTGTTGCGCTACACTCGCTATGGTAATGGAGCTATTTACCATAGCGAGGGGCGAGTTATTATTTTCTGTTTAACAATAACGTAATAAGTTATTGGGCTTTTTTAATTGCTTTTTCAAGTGTTGGCAGGTCAGAGTAACCAAGGAAAACAGTTACTTTATCGCTGTCAGGACGAACACTTGTCGGCATAATAATTAAACCAGGGGTGCCTGGGAAGCCAAGTGCACGTGCTAATGAAACGCCCTGTGTGAAATACTGTTTGGCAATTTTTTCACTGTGTGCATCGTCTTTTGTTGGCACAGTAACGCCAGAGGCTTTTGCAATATCATTAACGGCTTTCTTGGTTAATTGACCTTCCATTAGGTGAGCATCAAATAACTTTTTATTGAAAGTGTCAAATTTGCCTTGCTGATAAGCAGCAATCGCTACTTTTGCAGCATATTGTGAAGCGGGTCCAAAAATAGGTAGCTGTCTGAAAATAAAGCGTACATTCGGATACTTCTTGACCAGCTGCTCCATAATTGGCGCCTGCTCATGGCAGACAGCGCATTGATAGTCATAAAACTCAATGACAGTGACCTTACCCGCCTTGTTGCCGACAATGGGAGAGATAGAGTCATGGACTAGCTTATCCGCTTGGGAGACTGCAGCTATCTGGGCATGGCTTAACATCTTTTGCATTTGGCGCTTTTGTAATGTTTTGCCGGCTTCAACTAGTACTTCAGGGTGGGCAATAATATAGTCTTTAATGATTGTCTCAATCTGTTGTTTTTGGGCAGAGCTAAATTGTTGGCTAGCAGCGGTCGCTGAGGTTGTAGCCATCGTTGTGGCAAGTAGCGCAGCAATAGCTGGGACTAATAGTTTTTTCATAATATAGGGTCCTCAATCGTTTTTAGTGACTCAGTAGAGTGCCGTAGTTTTGCAGTGGTTGTCAAGTGATTCTCGCCAATTTGCCAAGGCAGGGGATCACTGTTATGCTTAGCGGCCAAGTTGATAATTAAACCATTGTATATAGGTGGGTAGGGGCTTGTAGTGATGTCAATAGGGAGGCAATAGTGATTCTTCCAATTATTTTGGCCGGTGGGTATGGCACAAGATTGTGGCCAATATCTCGTGAGGCCTATCCTAAACAGTTCTTGCGCTTGGTTGGCGATCACTCGCTATTACAAGAGACACTATTACGCACAGCGTCAATTGCCGGTGTGGCAGAGCCGATTATTACTTGTCATGTTGATCACCATTTCTTCTGTGTCTCGCAGATAGAGGAGATTCATCAAAACAGCCACTTTGTTATTGAGCCGTGTAGTAGAAATACTGCGCCAGCTATAGCCGCATCCGCTGTTGCTGCTATGCAATACTATCAATGTGATCCACTATTATTGGTAATGCCCTCTGACCATTATATTGGTGATGTGAAAGCATTTCAGCAAGCAGTGGGTCTAGCTGTTGCAGCAGCGGAGAAGGATAAGCTAGTAACATTTGGAATTACTCCCACCTCTATCAAAACGGGTTATGGATACATTCATGCAGGGGAAATTTATGCTGATGGTAGTAGAGAGGTTAAGGATTTCGTTGAAAAGCCAGATCGTCAGCGTGCTGAGGAGTTTGTCAAAAATGGCAACTACTTTTGGAATAGTGGCATATTTGTTTTTAAGGCAACAGCTTTTCTTCGTGAACTTGGGCGTTTTCATCGTGAGATTGAATTAATAGCACGTGATAGTGTTGAGCAGGGTAGTTGGCGAGATAGTTTAATCCAGCTTGATAAAGAGCGGTTTAGTCAATGTGAAGCAATTTCGATTGATTATGCTGTCATGGAGAAAACTGATAATGCGTTAATGGTTCCGATGAATGCTGACTGGACAGATCTTGGTTGCTGGCGTTCGGTGGCAGAAGCCAACTCAACGGATAAAAACCATAATGTGATTATCGGTGATGTTGAAACTTATGAGACTAACAATTGCTATTTGCGTTCGGAAGACAAAAACTTATCGACGGTAGGATTAAAAGATCATATTGTTATTAATACCAAAGACTCAGTTTTGGTTGCGCATAAAGACTTTTCTCAACAGGTGAAGGAGATTGTTGCAACCCTTAAAAGTCGTGATCATCAGTTAACTGAATCGCATCAGCGTCGGTATTATTCTTGGGGGTATGATGAAAGTTTAATTATGGGGCCTAATTTTCACTTGAAAAGTATAATGGTTAAGCCGGGCGCTGAAATAGTTATTTCGGCAGAACAGAATTATAGTCAACATTGGGTTGTCGTGGCTGGTATAGCGCAGACAGTTTGTGATGACAAAACACAACAACTAAAAACAGGCCAATCAATGGTTGTCCCTGAACAGATTAAACATAGCGTCAGAAATGTTGGTAAAGTGCCGCTCTATTTGATTGTTGTGCAGTGTATGGCTCCTTAATAGCACGTGTGATGGAGGGCCCCTTCCTGGAGTCTTCATTCCACGTCTTCAACACCCCGCTGGCCCACGGGTTTTCGCTTCATAAAGTGGATGAGCATTAGCACTGTGCAACAATTTCTCTAATGAGTTGTGGGCCACGATAGATTAACCCACTATAGAGCTGCAAAAGTGACGCGCCTGCTGCAAACTTCTCTTCGGCTGCTGCCGCATCCATAATGCCACCAACTGCAATAATAGGGATGTCACCGTTTAGTGCCTGGTGTAGTGTTGCAACGGCTGATGTTGCTTTCTGGCGCAGTGGTTTGCCGCTGACCCCACCTTTTTCATCACCATGAGTCAGATTTTTTACTGCTTCGTGATCAATAGTCGTATTGGTGGCGATCACGGCGTCAATTTCCATCTGCTTTAACAGTGTTGCCAATTCAATTAACTCTGCTGCAGATAGGTCGGGAGAGATTTTTACGACTAATGGCACATAATGGCTATGCTGTGTTGCCAATTGACTATGGCGCTCTTTTAATTCGGATAATAATTTTTCTAATCGTTCACTCTGCTGTAAATCACGCAGCCCTGGTGTATTGGGCGAGGAGATATTAACGGTGATATAGTCAGCATAAGGATAGACACGTTCAAGCCCAAGTAGGTAATCGCGCTGGGCATCTTCTACTGCCGTTGAAAGGTTTTTGCCAATATTAATACCCAGTAGCGTCTGTTTTTTCCTATTCGCAAGGCGGTCAAGCAGATAGTCTAATCCTTTGCTATTGAAGCCCATACGATTAATAATCGCCTCAGCTTGAGGTAATCGAAATAGCCGTGGTTTTTGATTGCCAGGTTGAGGTTGTGGTGTAACCGTACCAATTTCAATAAAACCAAAGCCAAGAGCTGTCATGCCATCAATATAATCACCGTCTTTGTCAAATCCTGCTGCTAATCCAACCGGATTCTTGAAGGTCAGGCCCATGACCTCTCTTGGTGCAGTCAGCTTGTTTGCTTTAAGGAGTGCGGTGAGGTGGCATTTGTGGCACAGTGACAGTGTTGATAGGGCGACCTTGTGACTACACTCTTCGGGGAGAGCAAATAGTAAAGGGCGAATGATACGGTACATAATTATTTCCCTTTTCTGTTAATTTTTTCCAAAGCCCCTCTCCTACTTTCTGTTGGAGAGGGGTTAGGCAGGAGGGTAATAACCTTACTGTTTCCCATCCCCTGAACTATCTTCCATTTGACTTTTTTCCGTTTTGGTCACTTTTGCTTTAGTTTTAACAGTTTCAACCTGTTGGAGTTGATTGCCGTCATCCATTAGTGAAGAACTAAATGGAGGAGGGGGCAATGGTTTTTTCGCTTTTTTCTTCTCCGTTGTCTTATTTTCGACAGGTGGTGCTGTTACAGGAGCGGGGGGTTTTACTGCAGCGGGCTCAGAGACTCTTGACTGCTCTGTTACCGCTGCATTTTTTTCGCGTTCCAGCTCTCTTTTAGCGAAATCTTTTTGTGCGCTCGCCTCATCAAAATCATAACGATCTGTCGTTATAGCTGTTTTTGTC
>JANQHY010000074.1 GCA_028282395.1 Gammaproteobacteria bacterium | reverse complement strand
GGATGCATTCAGGGATAGAGAATTGCAAGCGGGAATAGCTCAGTTGGTAGAGCACAACCTTGCCAAGGTTGGGGTCGCGAGTTCGAGTCTCGTTTCCCGCTCCATATAGCAATAGATTGAGAAGCGGCATGGCCGCTTTAGTTTTTTTAGTATGCTCGATTTTGGCTGGGTGGCAGAGTGGTCATGCAGCGGCCTGCAAAGCCGTGGACGCCGGTTCGATTCCGACCCCAGCCTCCATTTTCATCACCTGGTGTTGGTTAAATTCGTTCCTTTACGACAAAAATCGAGGCTGATGGTTGAGAACAGATGAATAGTTTATCAGTGCATACAAAGCTAGGTCAGACGTTTTTACTATTAATTCTCTCATTGCTATGGGCCGGAGTATTTATATTTGTCAAAATCGCTGATCAAAGTTTGCAGCCATTTACCTTGATGGCAGGAAGAGCAATATTTGGCTTTCTTTTTATTCTCTTGGTGGTGTGCCTGCAAAAGAAAGGCGCCTTAGTTAAGGCGCAATTACACTTACGTCCGCAGCTACTATTTTTATTTAATGGTGTGTGTATTGCATTTATGTGGTTCACTATTGCTAAAAGTGAACAGGTGATTACTGTGGCAATGGCCTCTTTTCTATTAACTACATTAGTTATTTTTTCCTGGATCATAGCGACTTTTTTTACAAAGGAGAGGCCTTTCTATTTCTTGAATTTTCTCGGCATAATCATCGCGATTTTTGCTTTTATTATGATGCTTGGGTTTAAGGAGATCTTTCATGGCAATAGAAATGTTTGGTATGCATTACTCTATGTCGTGGGGATGCTGGTTTTTGTCATTGGTGCGGCGACGATGAAACACTCCGGTATTAAAGTCTCACCTATGATTGGAACGTTATATAGTCTTTTTTATGCGGCAATTTTACTACTTTTATCCGCCTTTGTTTTTGAAACGCCTTTGCGAGAACACTATAACCTAGTCGCAGTGGTATCAGTTATAGGTCTTGGTGTCCTCAGTACGGGGATTGGTTATATGATTTTCTTCTTTTTAGTTGCTTATGCTGGACAGGTTTTTGCTTCGTTAAATGGCTATCTGGTGCCTATTTTTGGCTTTATTATTGATATTTTCTTTATGAAAGAGCCCTATTCCTTACACCAGATTCTAGCTTTGTTCATTATCTTTATTGGCATGCTGGCGACCAACCGGACAAAACCGTTGAGAAATACATGAAAATCACGGGATTTTTTATCTTGTAGAGCTCATTGATAATATGCTATATTGCTCGCGCGATGTGACAATAAGGAAGACAATAGAATAACTAGCAAGAATGTCCATAAAGTGGACAACATTGATGTTTATAGTTTAACGTTTTAGAAATAATGGATAGCTCAATGCTCTCTAAAACGGTAACATGAGTAAAAAAATGCGTTGCCCGGGTGGCGGAACAGGTAGACGCAAGGGACTTAAAATCCCTCGGTGAATTTCACCGTGCCGGTTCGACTCCGGCCCCGGGCACCAATTTAAAGGGGAAGCGCATATGGCATTTGTCGTAACAGAGCCGTGTATTAAATGTAAATATACCGACTGTGTTGAAGTGTGCCCAGTAGACTGTTTCTATGAGGGCGAGAACTTTCTCGCCATTAATCCTGAAGAGTGCATTGATTGTGCGCTGTGCGAACCTGAGTGCCCAGTTGATGCGATTTATGCTGAAGAAGACCTACCAGAAAAATATCACCGTTACCTCGAGCTTAACGCTAAGTTGTCAGCGCAGTGGCCTAATATTACCGTAAAAAAAGAGCCTCCCGCTGATGCAGATTATTGGAGCAAAGTTGAGGATAAGGCCCATTTACTAATTACTGATAGCAAGGCGCAGGAGGAGTAGTGTGGGTGTTGTAGTAGAAGAGTCGGTGGCGCTGCAGCGGATAGCAGCGACTAAGCACTTGGCACTTTTAGCGCTTGATGCCTCGACAGAAGCTTGCTCGGTAGCATTGTTAGCCGGTGGCAAAACAACTGTGCAGTTTCAGATTGCGCCACGGCAACATGGTGCATTGATATTGCCGATGATTAAAAGCTTATTAGCAGAGCGTAATCTATCCCTATCTCAGCTTGATGGGCTAGCATTTGCTGGTGGTCCAGGGCGGTTCACCGGTCTACGTATTGCTGCTGGGGTGGTGCAGGGGTTGGCACTTAGCAACCAGTTGCCAGTGATCAAAGTATCAACGCTGGCAGCAACAGCTCAGGCAGCATGGCGGCAGTTCTGTCATAATCGGGTCGTAGTCGTCGATGATGCACGTCAGCAGGAGCTTTATGTCGGCATTTATCGCTTAAACAATGCAGGGTTAATGGAAGCAGTTGTTGAGGATGGGTTGATTGCTGTTGATCGATTTCATTTCCCGTATCAGGGACAGTGGTGTGCAGTGGGCTCAGCTTGGCAGACAGTACCGCAGGTGGCCGATGGGTTTGCTACCGCACCAGTGAAAATTGAACCGTGCTGTTATGGTAGTGCTGAAGATGTATTAAAGTTGGCGACGCCACTGCTATTGGCAGGGCACGGCTGCCGTGCTGCCGAAGCATTGCCGAGTTATCTGCGCTCGCAAAATAGTTGGCGCCGCTTATCTGATCAACAGTCTGCAGCAGGGAGCAAATAATGATGGATGTGGTGATTAATATAGTGCAATATTTAAATAGTGGCCGAATAAAGTGAGGTGACAACCATGATAAAACAATCAGTAAAAGAGTTAGATAGTAATGATGGTTCGGTGTTGCAAGCACTCGATGACAAAATTAAAACTCACCATAGAGGAAAGACGTGTGAATTACTGTTGGGGTTTGCCAAGCAATATTTTTCACATATTGCTCTTAATGATTTGACCGCGCGTGGTGCTGATGCGCTCTACGAAATACTAAAACGCCACTGGGTTATGGTGAATAGCTGCCGTCCCGACCAGTGTCAGGTGGATGTATTTACGCCAGATGCTGATGAAGAGTGGGGAACGGTTCATTCAGTGGTGATGATTGTTCATGATGATATGCCGTTTCTAGTCGAAAGCGTCAGAATGGCAATTAACCGCCAGAATAACTGGGTACAGTGGATGGTGAATCATGGTGGGTTCTCAACAAAGCGTAATGATGCTGGTGAAGTGGAAGATATCCTGCCCTGCGGCCGTTATGGTGGAAAAACTTGCCAACAGGCGCTGCAGTATATTGAGCTTGACCAGGTGCTTGAGGAGTCTGAGGCGCTGGCGTTGCGTAACGAAATTACATCAGTTCTAGCGGAAGTGACCGCGGTAGTCTCTGATTGGGGGCCGATGCGTGAACGAATGTCGGCGCTTGCTTCGACGCCAGCTATTCGCGATCATAAGGAGCTGGTATCATTTCTCTCCTGGCTCTCTAATGGCAACTTCACTTTCTTGGGCAGCTCAAATTATCAATTCACTGGTGAGGGCGACGAGGAAGAGTTAGTTGAGATATCTGGCAGTGGTTTAGGATTGTTGTGTGCTGATAGTAGCGCTTATGATGTCAAAGAGGTCCCCTCTTTTTTGGTAAAATATTTTCGTCAAGGGGAGACGCTACTGTTTGGTAAGACACGTTATCAATCGCGTGTCCATCGTTCGGCCTATATCGATTATGTCGGTATCAGAGAGATTGATGACGAAGGGAATCCAGTCAGTGTCAGTGGTTTCTTTGGCCTCTATACGTCATCTGCCTACAATAGTAGCCCACAGGATATTCCTCTATTACGTGACAAAGTTGCGAAAGTATTGGATATGTCAGGTCTGGATCAGGTGCATTGTGATGGTGATCAGGCTGCCGGTGTTTATCAGAGCCATGCCTGTAAGCGGTTGCTGAATATTTTAGAGAATCTGCCGCGTGATGATCTATTTCAAGCGAGTGTTGAAGAGCTTTATCATTTAGGTATTGGCATTCTACAGTTACAAGATAGGCAGCGCATTCGTTTGTTTATGCGTGGC
Source organism: Gammaproteobacteria bacterium (assembly GCA_028282395.1). Next base: position 3,213 of record JANQHY010000074.1, on the reverse strand, counting down.
GATAGTTATGGCGGTTTTTACTCCTGTCTGGTTTTCGTACCGCAAGACAAATTTACCACACAACTTTGTGATAAGTTGCAGCAGATTTTTCAGCAGCAGTTGGCTGGAGAAGAGGTGAGTTATCGCCTGCTATTTACCGAGTCAATGTTATCGTGTATTCATTTTTTGGTGAAAGTTTCGCGCGATGATTGGCGTGAGGCAGATGTTCCAGCAATAGAAGAGTTATTAGTATTGGCGGGCCAGTCATGGCAGGATGGATTAAAGCAGAGCCTGGTTGATCGTTATGGTGAGGCACGTGGCATATTATATTATCAACGTTATCAAAATGCCTTTTCGACGAGTTATCGTGAGAGTTTTATGCCCAGAGTGGCATTAGGGGATATTGAAGAAGTTGAGCGGTTGGGAACCAAGGGACCTCTTGGATTGCAGTTGACGACTTTTAATAGTCGTGATGGTGAGCAGCGGTTACGTTTCAAAATTTTTCAGCGTGGTGGAACTATTCCGCTTTCTGATGCCTTGCCGATTCTAGAAAAGATGGGGTTGCGTATTTTAGATGAGCGGCCACACCGTATCGACATGGGCGCAAGTGGCGAGATCTGGATCAATGCTTTTGAGATGATTTATGTTGGTGGCGATGATGTTGTCCTTGAAAAGGTACGTGATGTCGTTGAGCGCGGTTTTGCTGCAGTTTGGCTTGGTGATGCAGAGAGCGATGAGTTTAATCGACTGATTCTCAAAGGCGGTTTATCGTGGCGTGAGGTCGCAGTACTGCGCTCTTATGGTAAATATTTGCGTCAGCTGGGGATGAGTTTTACTGAAGACTATATTGCTGAAACACTCTACACGCATGCAGCCATTAGTTGTCAACTGATTGAGTTATTTAAGGCACGTTTTAGTCCTGATGAGGAGAATCCTGATCGCGAAGCGAGTCAACAGACAGTCAAAGCACGCATTGAAGAGCTGCTTGATGCTGTAGCACAACTCGATCACGACCGCATTTTCCGCCGCTATATTGAAGTCATTGAAGCAACAGTGCGTGTTAACTATTATCAAGGTCATGAATATTTATCATTCAAACTCGATCCGAATTTAATCGAAGAGATTCCCAAACCACGACCAGTTTATGAAATCTATACCTATTCACCCAAATTTGAAGGGGTCCATCTCCGTGGAGGGTTAGTGTCACGTGGTGGTCTGCGTTGGTCTGATCGTCAACAGGATTTCCGTACAGAGGTATTACACTTAATGCGGACACAACGGGTGAAAAATGCCGTGATTGTTCCCGCTGGGGCAAAAGGGGGCTTTATTGTTAAAGGGCTAGCTAAAAATGCTAGTCGTGAAGTGCGTGCAGCAACAGGTGAGTCCTGTTATCGACAATTTATTCAATCTTTGTTGGATATTACTGACAACCGTATTGGTAATGCAATTGTTAAACCTAAGTCGGTGGTTTGCTATGATGGTGATGATCCCTATTTGGTTGTTGCTGCAGATAAAGGTACGGCGAGTTTCTCTGATATCGCTAATGAGGTTGCTGTCTCTTATGATTACTGGTTGGGCGATGCTTTTGCTTCAGGTGGTTCGACGGGATACGATCATAAAAAACTTGGGATTACTGCCCGCGGTGGTTGGGAATCGGTTAAGCGCCACTTCCGTGAGTTAGGTCGCGATGTTATCAATGAGCCGTTTACTGCGGTAGGAATTGGTGACATGGCCGGTGATGTATTTGGTAATTTTACGCTATTGTCGCGCCATCTAAAATTAGTTGCGGCATTTAATCACCAGCATATTTTTGTTGATCCCGATCCTGATGTTGAAATTAGTTATCAAGAGCGTCAACGGATGTTTGCTTTACCGCGTTCAAGTTGGGACGATTACGATCGTAGTAAACTATCAAAAGGGGGTGGCGTCTTTTCACGCAGTCAGAAGCGTATTGAAATCAGTGAGGAGATGGGACGACTGCTGACGTTACAACATGGTAGTGCAGTGACCCCAGCCGAGCTGATTAGATTATTACTCAAACTCAATGTTGATTTATTGTGGAATGGTGGTATTGGCACGTTTGTTAAAGCGACTGAAGAGCGTAATGATGATGTCGGTGATCGTGCGAATGATAATCTGCGTATTAATGGTAATGAGTTGCGTTGCCTGGTAGTTGGTGAAGGCGGTAATCTTGGCTTTACCCAGCGTGGTCGTATTGAGTATGCTTTGAATGGGGGGCGCCTGTATACGGATTTTATCGATAATTCCGCTGCGGTTAACTGTTCTGATCATGAGGTAAATATTAAAGTATTGCTGAATGAGGTGGTCTCGCGTGGTGAATTAACAGTTGAGCAGCGTAATGAACTACTTGCTGAGATGGCGGAAGAGGTATCAGAGTTAGTATTGCGTGATAATTACCATCAAACACAAGCGATTGGCTTGGCACAGTTGAAAGCCGAACAGAATCTTAATCTTTATGGCCGTTATCTACAGGACTTGGTGGTTGAAGGTAATCTCGATGTCATCCTTGAGCATCTGCCAGATGAGAAGGCAATTATGGCACGGAAGGCTGGTGGCAAAGGGTTAACTGCTCCTGAAATTGCTGTCCTGTTTGCTTACAGCAAAGGGGTGCTAAAAGAGGCGATACTCGCTTCTGATGTACCAGAGGATCCCTATTTATCAAAAATGTTGCTTGATGAATTTCCTCAGGCGTTGCGAAAAAGTTATAGTGAAGTGATGTCAGGGCATATTCTGCGCCGAGAAATTATCTCAACACAGGTCAGTAATACGTTGATTAATGAGATGGGGTTTGTCTTTATTCCGCGTCTGCGTGAAGAGACTGGTGCCACCGTGGCTGAAATTGTGCGGGCATTTACCATCTGTCAAAAAGTTTTTGGTAAATATAGTTTATGGCGTGAAATCGAGCGTCTCGATTTAGTAGTGGATGCTACTCAGCAGTTTGATTTGATGCGTCAGATTAACCGCTTGGTGCGGCGGGCGACACGTTGGTTGCTGCGTAATCGTCGTAACTGTTTAACCATCAATGAAGTGGTGGAGGAGTTTGCTGTACCGGTGGCTAAAGTGGCCAACCATTTGCTTGAGTATGTGCCTAATGAGGTTGAACAGCGTTGCAGCGAGGCGCTAGGAAAATTAGTACAGCAGGGTGTTCCATTACGTTTGGCTTATCGGGTGGCGACAACCAACTTACTGTTTTCGGCATTAGAGATTGTCGAT
>JANQHY010000059.1 GCA_028282395.1 Gammaproteobacteria bacterium | reverse complement strand
CGCGCGGCCTTTATGATTGGGCAATACTTGAAGCCATTCATGAGAAAATGCACCAAACGTTAAAAAAATTCTCTGCCCATATTGATAAAATTTATATTTGCCCACATCATCCTGATGAGAACTGTGCTTGTCGCAAACCGAAAGCGGGTCTGCTTGAACAGATTGGTGCTGATTATTCGGTTGATTGGGCAGATGTTTATTTTATTGGTGATACGCGTGGTGATGTTGAGGCGGCTTGGACGATTGGCTGTCAACCGTTGCTACTGCGTAGTGGTAAAGGTGAGCGTGTGTTGCAGCAATCGCCGCAATTAGCACAGCAGGTAAAAGTTTTTGATAATCTAAGTCAGGCTGTAGAGGAAATTCTACTGCAGGAGGGTAACGATGCGTAGGTATATAAAAGCGCTCTATTTTTTGCGCATGATTGTTTTTTACATTAGCCTGGGAATTGTCACATTTTTTTTCGGCACCGTGATGACAATATTATCACTGCCACTGCCTTATAAATGGCGATTTCACTGCATTATTACCGGCTGGTGTTATACGATGTGTATCTTAATGGAGGCTATTTGTGAGATTAAGTATGAGGTGATCGGCCATGAAAATTTACAATGTGGTCCCGCTGTTGTTTTGAGTAAACACTCATCGCGTTGGGAGACGATCGCTCTGCCGATGATTATTTCAACGCCAACATTAGTGCTGAAAAAAGAGATTCTACGTTTTCCTTTTATTGGCTGGAGTGCTGCCCGGTGTGAGGTCATTGCCATTGATCGTTCTAAAGGTTCTCAGGCACTAAAAATGTTGATTGCCCAAGGGAAGAAATATCTTAAGCTGGGACGGCAGATTATGATGTTTCCTGAAGGATCACGCAAAGGTGGTGGGTATAAAAAAGGTGGTGTGATGTTGGCACGTGCTGCGCAAGTACCGATTGTGCCAATTGCGCATAATGCCCATGAGTGTTGGCCCAATCGCCAATTCTATTTAACCCCGGGTAAAATTAAGGTGGTAATTGGCGAACCGATTTCAGTTGAAGGGAAAACAGCAAATCAGCTGCTCGATGAAGTGAGAGACTGGATTGAAGGGCAGGTTGCCATGATTTCAACGAATATGCCTGAACAGGCCGCCGTTGTTGAAGAGAGTGAGTAAATTTGTTCTTTTCCCCTCCGTTGTCCCGTGGACAAGCCGCGGGACAACGTTTTGGTGGCCGCTTCTGAGAGGTCTGCAAGCGGCTATCTCTAGCTATTCCCTAGTGCCTGGTTTTGCAAAGTAATTAATTCACTAATACCTTGTTGTGCCAAGTGCATCATCTGTTGTTGCTGTTCGAGGGTGAATGATTGTTGTTCTGCAGTTCCCTGAATCTCAATGAATTCGCCGCGATCATTCATGACAACATTCATATCGGTCTCAGCGTTGGCATCTTCTTGATAGTCAAGGTCCAGAACTGCTTGACCCTGACAGATACCAACAGAGACAGCAGCTACCATCTGTATTAGTGGATCAGTCGTGAGCTTTTTGCTGCGTTGTAGATAGTGCAAGGCATCAACCATAGCAACACAGCTACCAGTAATTGCTGCGGTACGGGTGCCGCCATCAGCCTGGAGTACATCACAATCAATATGGATAGTGTAGTCGCCTAGCTTTTTTAAGTTAAGTGCGCTGCGCAGCGTGCGGCCAATCAGGCGCTGAATCTCTTGGGTGCGGCCGCTTTGCTTGCCGCGAGCGGCTTCACGTGGACAGCGCTCATCTGTTGCACGCGGTAGCATGCCATACTCAGCAGTGAGCCAGCCCTGGTTGCTACCTTTTAGGAACTTGGGGACGCCACTTATAACACTTGCTGTGCATAATACCCAAGTGTGGCCATATTTAACGAGTACTGAGCCTTCAGCATGGCGAGTATACTCTCTGATAATTTCGATTTTACGTAGTTGGTTGTCTGATCGGCCGCTTGGACGCATAGTTTTCCCCTTGTTGCCGTGTTTCACGGTATTACTCATATACTTCAGTTTGAGGGTGGCATGGTATACCATTTGTTTTATAAAATAAACAGCTATCACCTACGAAGTGTATAGCACTTGTTATGACAGCTTGTCGGGGGAGAGATAATGATAAAAAGTATGACGGCATTTGCGCGCCAGCAGGCGCACTATAAAGGGAACGCACTGCAGTGGGAGATTCGCTCGGTTAACCATCGCTTTCTCGAATTATCATTTTCACTGCCTGACGCTTTTCGCCTATTGGAGCCAAAATTGCGTGAATTAATTAAGGCGCGACTAAGCCGTGGTAAAGTTGATTGTAATCTCCACTATCCGCGTGTCGGGCAAAACCTGTCACAGAGTGAGTTAAATCAAGCGTTGTTGCAGCAGTTAGCGCAATTTCATCAACAGCTACAAGCTTACTTTCCTGAGACTGCCTCGCCATCATTGATCGAGGTGTTGAATTGGCCGGAGATGTTGCAGTCTAATGCAGAGGATTATGAAGAGATGCACACGGCAATACTTGAGTTGTTTGCTGTAACGCTAGATAGCTTGGTTGATAGTCGTGCAGCTGAGGGTGAGAAGTTGGGGAAATTTCTTCTTCAGCGTATTGAGTCGATGACAACAGAATTGGTGCAGGTGAAGAAAATATTACCAGATCTGGTCAGTCGGCAGAAACAGAAGTTGCTTGACCGTTTTGAACAGCTTGAATTGTCGCTGAATGCAGAGCGCTTGGAGCAGGAGATGGTGTTTTATGCACAGAAGCTTGATGTTAGTGAAGAGCTTGAGCGCTTGCAGACACATCTCAGTGCGCTGCGTGACGCATTAAAACAGAAAATGCCTGTTGGTAGGCGACTAGATTTTCTCTTGCAGGAGAGTCACCGTGAAGTGAATACGTTAGCGGCAAAATCACCAAGCGCTGAGGTTGCCCATATTGGCGTGACGCTAAAACTATTGCTTGAGCAGATGCGTGAGCAGACACAAAACATTGAGTAAGTGTCTGCTCTTGTTCACGCAATTTAATGACTGTGATTTATTGTGAGTCACCACCGCCAGTATCAGTGCCAGTAGTATCAATATTGCTAGTATCAATCTGTGTGCTATCGTCACTGCCACTATCTGCTGTATCGGTATCAGTCGTGTCAGTATCACCTGTGGTAGAGGAACTACTGCTGGTATCAGCAGGAATAGTTTGCTCACCCGTGGAGCCAGTGACAGCTTGGCTAGCTTTACCGTATAAAACGTCACCAGCTTGAGAGAGTAATAGACTTTGTGCAACTAGCATAGCGCCAAGTGAGTCGCTTATCATCTCTAACTGCTGATTCTGGCGGGCGATGCCGAAAGCAATAATTGGCATATAGTCAGCAATAATTGTTAGTTGACCAAGTACTGGTGTTTTATTCATGCGACTCCAGAACTCACTGTTGCTGGCCATTTTTGCCTGTAGCTGGTTATATTGCGCCATAGCACTACGTGTTTTACCATCTTTGCTAGGCGTGCGAATAGAATAAGCATGTGCCAAAACATAAGCACCAAGCGATTTGAGTGCCTGACTGGTTTGGTAATAAGAGATGTAGTGGGCAACATCTTCGTTTTTAAGATTATCAGCTGTATACCAGTTTGAAGTAGGGGGGGTTAAACCAACATAGCTGCCAGAGGCAATCGATAGATATTGCTCAGCAGCATTCTGTTGAGCAGCATTGTCATAAGTATACTCTGTTGTCCCCATTAATGTTTGTGCAGTGATAGAATAGCACTCCGGTGGTACATACGAAGGGCCAAGCAGTGATCCTGATATGGCAGAAGTATCACCGACAGGGCAGATAACTAATGGACTACTAGGGGAGCTGCTTAATACCCGCATGTTGACTCCGGATGGGGTGGTGGATGTATCGATTGTGCCAAAGTCATCAGTAATGTCTGTGGCAAGAGCAGTTTGGTTACTTTTCATTGATTGGTGAATCAGGTAACCAATATTATGTGTTGAGTAAAAAAGTGATGCCTTCAATGTTGGGCTGTTAGAGTCTAGAATAGATTGAACAGCCGGGTTGTCCAGTGTTTGTTGGTCATAGAAAAACAGTGATTGCAGGGTATCATTAGCCAGCGCTTGTGATGAGGTGGTTTCAATCAACTCGTTCTGTAATGTTTTATTCAATTCCGGCGGGCGTGTATCGAGTGTATAGCGTAAAATATGCGCCAATTGTGTCATTGGATAAAACATCATAATGCCGAGGTTATACGCAATCTCTTTTGATGCAGTAGTGGTAGCGTCTTTGCTAATCAGTGATGCTTGCAGTGTTTGTGTTTTGGATTGCATGGGGCCGGGGGCAGGGGATAGCTCATCACTCGGATCGTCTGCCAATGCAGTTGTTGATGTGATCAGTAAAAGTGATAAACAAGAAGCAGCAATAGTTGCTTTAATAGAACGGTTGTAATGGGTTTTTTTAATCATTGGAGGTACCTCATCTAGTATTAGTATATTGATTTATAGTCAACTGCAGTATTAAGACCGCTCTGTTCAGTAGCAGCCTGCTCATTGGCAATTGGATATTGTGCAGCAGGAGCTACTTGATCGGCTTCGGTGCCAGTGCTGCTTGGTGCCGATGGCATAGTAACAGTACTCGAGTCGGCACCATCTATTTTGCCTAAGCCTGTCGTTGATGCCAACTGCGCCAGGAAGTCAATTTGCATATTTTTAATATCGGTATAGGCGCTTGATTCAAATCTGGTTGCTTCCCAAGCAAAATTTTGATCTTGGAGAGCAGTAAAATCGTTATCTGCCAATACCAGTGTATTACCACTGGTGCCGCTATCATCGGCTGCCCATACCACTGTAGTAGGTAGAACTGCCAAAAGTGCCGTAAAGGCAATTGGCAGTACTGGTGTCATCATTTTTTTAATCATATTCTTCCCCTTCAAGTACTTTGTTGAGTAGAGCCAATCTGTCAGGCGCAAAAACACGCGCTAACAGCCTGAGCCGCTCGAAAACAATGTTGCGGCGTAGAAAAAAATTGATCGTCTCGTCACGGTGACTATTCTCCTCGGCATACATTAGGACTTTTGAAGCCGAGCCGGGGGAAACGGTATCGATAGTTTGTAAAATACGTAACAGTTGTGTCATATGTAGATGAGAGCAGATTCTTATATAGTGCTCTTCATTCTTTAACTGAAACTCTTTGACATTTTCCAGTGCATTTCCGAATCGCTCTAGTGCCGTTTTGATTTCAGGATGATCAATGTAAGTATCATGTTCAACTGCTTCCATAAAAGAGAGTACACGATAGATCATCGGGTCAGGATATTCGCGCCAGAATTGGTGCACCGCTTTTAAGTTTAAATCAGGCATTTGCCCCCCATTTTCATCTTACTGCATAAATAGCAGCACTTTTCTATGTATTTTCCTTGTATTATTATATACTAATCCAAGA
>JANQHY010000015.1 GCA_028282395.1 Gammaproteobacteria bacterium | reverse complement strand
ATCTATCTGATCAAATGCAATCGCTGATCCACCTCCATACGTCTCATTCGCTACTCGCGTGATCGCCGCCGTCAAGGTCGTCTTACCATGATCTACGTGTCCAATCGTTCCGATGTTCACATGCGGTTTATTTCGTTGAAATGTCTCTGCCATCGTTATTCTCCCCTATTTCTCAAATCTTCACTTAGTCGATTTAACATTAAAGTCCTATCACTTTCTCTCTTCGATAATCGCTTCGGCCACATTCTTAGGCACTTCGCTGTACTTCAGAAACTCCATCGTATAAGTTGCACGCCCCTGCGACATTGAACGCAGATCAGTGGCATAACCAAACATCTCCGCCAGTGGCACTTCAGCAGAGATAGATTTACCTGCGGGGGTATCCTCCATCCCTTGCAACACACCACGACGGCGATTCAAGTCACCCATGACATCACCCATATACTCTTCTGGGGTTGTCGCTTCAACTTTCATAATTGGTTCAAGTAACACTGCATCCGCTTTACGCGCACCTTCTCTTAATCCCAATTTCGCAGCAGATTTAAAGGCCGCCTCACTCGAGTCAACATCATGGTAAGAACCATCATAAAGTGCAACTTTAATATCTACTAATGGATAACCGGCAATAACACCATTATCCATCTGCTCTTTCAGGCCTTTTTCAACGGCTGGAATATACTCTTTTGGTACAACACCACCAAAAATCTCATCAGCAAACTCAAACCCTTTACCTGGCTCATTCGGCTCAATACGCAACCAAACATGACCATACTGTCCACGACCACCTGATTGCTTAACAAATTTACCTTCTTGCTCAACCTGCTTCTTAATCGTTTCACGATAAGCAACACTTGGCTTACCAACATTGGCATCTACATTAAATTCACGTCTCAAACGATCAACAATAATTTCTAAGTGCAGCTCACCCATACCGGCAATAATCGTTTGGCCTGACTCTTCATCCGTATACATACGGAAAGAGGGATCCTCTTGCGCCAGTTTACGTAGTGCAACACTCATTTTCTCCTGATCTGGCTTAGTTTTCGGCTCAATTGCGACCGAAATTACTGGCTCAGGAAACTCCATACGCTCAAGAACAATCTGCTGTTTCTGCTCACACAACGTATCACCCGTTGTAACCGACTTGAGACCAACTGCAGCAGCAATATCACCCGCACGCACCTCTTTGATCTCTTCACGACTATTTGAGTGCATCTGCAGAAGACGTCCAAGACGCTCTTTTTTACCTTTGACTGAGTTATAAACCATGTCACCGGCTTTTACGACACCTGAGTAGACACGGAAAAATACCAAGGTTCCAACAAAAGGATCAGTGGCAATTTTAAAGCCGAGCGCAGCAAATGGCGCATCATCATCAGCTGGACGCTCAGCCTCTTCACCATTATCTAGTTCGCCTTTGATGGCAGGAACATCTAGAGGTGATGGCATATAGTCAATAACTGCATCCAATAGCGCTTGTACACCTTTATTTTTAAATGCGGAACCGCAGAAAACGGGCACAATTTCATTCGCTAGCGTGCGTGCACGAATTCCCTGTTTGATCTCTTCAGCTGAAAGCTCACCGCTCTCTAGATATTTATCCATTAACGCTTCAGAAGACTCGGCAGCAGCTTCGATCATCTGCTCACGATATTTCTCACATTCAGCCTGCATCTCAGCTGGAACATCTTCTGTCACATAGCTAACGCCCTTTGTGGCATCATCCCAGAGAATAACCTTCATGCGAATTAGGTCAACCACACCTCTAAAATTCTCTTCTGCGCCGACTGGTAACTGCATTGGAATCGGATTAGCACCGAGGCGTTTATTTATTTGTTCAACTGCGCGTAAGAAGTTAGCACCCGTACGGTCCATTTTATTAACAAAAGCCATCCGCGGCACATGATACTTATTCGCTTGACGCCATACCGTTTCAGACTGGGGCTCAACACCACCAACCGCACAAAATACGGCAACAGCGCCATCGAGAACACGTAGCGACCGCTCAACCTCAATAGTAAAGTCAACGTGACCTGGGGTATCAATGATATTAATGCGATGCTGCTTGTACTGCTTATCCATTCCCTGCCAATAGCAAGTGGTTGCTGCTGAGGTAATAGTGATTCCCCGCTCCTGCTCTTGCTCCATCCAGTCCATGACTGCTGCGCCTTCATGCACCTCACCAATTTTATGGGAAATACCTGTGTAGAATAGTACGCGCTCAGTTGTTGTCGTTTTGCCCGCATCGATATGGGCCATAATACCAATGTTACGATAAAGATCTATAGGGGTTGTACGTGCCATGTTACTCTCTCTCCTACCAACGATAATGGGCGAATGCCTGGTTTGCTCTAGCCATACGGTGCGTATCATCACGCTTCTTCACAGCAACACCGGTACCATTAAATGCGTCAACAATCTCTGCGGCCAAACGCAACATCATGGTCTTTTCACGACGCGACTTAGCAGCATTAATCATCCAACGCATTGCTAATGAGCGACCACGATTTGCCGGCACTTCAATAGGAATCTGATAAGTGGCACCACCAACACGGCGCGCTTTAACTTCTACTGCAGGACGAACATTATTTAGCGCAGCCTGTAGAATCAGCAATGGTCGCGGCAGACTAGTGCCTGCACTACCCATACCGCCTTCACTACCACCTTCACCCTCTTCACCCTCTTCTGTTGTTGCTGCTGGCGTATCAATTGGGCTACCTTTCAGCTTCTCTTCAGCAGTTGACAGTGCACCATAAACAATCCGCTCGGCCAAAGAGCGTTTACCGCTCTCCATCAGATGGTTAATAAATTTTGTTAAAAACTCACTGCCGTACTTAGGGTCTGGCAGGAGATCGCGTTTTGGGGCTGCTTTTCTTCTCATGACTGATACCTTCTATCCTCTATGCCTCTTTAGGCTTTTTAGCGCCATACTTAGAACGACTCTGCCTACGGTCGCTCACACCGGTTGTATCGAGGGTTCCACGCACAATGTGATAACGCACACCTGGTAAATCCTTAACACGACCACCACGAATCAATACTGTCGAGTGCTCCTGAAGATTATGGCCTTCACCTGGAATATAGCCAGTCACCTCAATACCGTTAGTTAAACGGATACGTGCGACCTTCCGCAAAGCCGAGTTAGGCTTTTTAGGTGTAGTCGTATAGACACGCGTACAAACCCCACGTTTCTGCGGGCACTCATCCATTGCTGGACTCTTACTTTTCGCCTTTTGCGGCTTGCGCCCCTGGCGCACCAGTTGATTAATTGTTGGCATAAAATCTTCTACGCTCCCGTTATACCGGCAAACTTACCATTTACTTGTAATTAGCTCGTGCTAATAACATCGAGGAGGACGATTGTAAAAGCTCAGCGCAACCCTGTCAAGCTGCTTGACTGCCGATATTGCGTATATCAACTACAATCACACCATCACCTCGATAGATGCGCTAGTAGAGCATGTTTTTTCGCTTTTGCCAAGGGGATAGGAGCAAAAATTATAACTAATTTAGGCAACTCTGAATCAACCACAACCAAAGATATAGATCACCTTCTCATTAACTAAAACAGTTGTATCATTTTCGAGAAGGTAATAGTGTTGGTAGCGCGCGGAGCGACGATAAAGACAATCTATCTTTTTAAATATAAATTTATAAAAATATCCAACTTCTTAGCATGATTAGCGTGAGTCAATCGCTACCTACTACTATCAGAAATACTAAGATAATGATAAATTAGCAACAACAGCGCATAACAAACAAGGAAGCCGCATGCTAACAATCCTGCTTGATTCCCATACCTGGCTAAGCTTAGCAGTATTGGTTGGTCTTGAAATTATTCTTGGCATTGACAACTTAGTGTTTCTTAGTCTGATCAGCGCCACGCTACCCCTACACCAACAGGGCCGCGCCCGCCGCCTTGGCCTAACATTAGCAATGGTCATGCGCCTGCTGATGCTTGCTGGCGCCTTCGCATTAATCTCCTTACAGCGCCCACTATTTACACCATTTGACCACCCTATCTCGATACGCGATCTTTTCCTGCTTGCCGGCGGTATCTTTCTAATATGGAAATCGCTTGATGAACTACGTAAAGCTGGGCAACAGGAAAAAGCACGTAAACTTGCCATCGGCAGCGGTAAATTCAAAACCGTTGTCATGCAAATTGTACTACTTGACATGGTATTCTCCATTGATAGCGTGATGACCGCGGTAGGTGTGACTCGCAACTACTGGATTATGGCAACGGCTGTCATTATCGCCATTTTGATGATGATGGTTGCTAGCGGCCCAATCAGCAACTTTATTCAACGCCATATGCGTGTTCGTCTACTGGCACTAGCTTTTCTGCTACTAATCGGTGCCATACTCATTATTGAGAGTAGCGGTATTGATATACCGCGCGGCTATCTGTTTAGCGCCCTTGGCTTTTCACTACTCGTGGAGTGGATAAACTGGCGCCACCAGCGCTCGCTGTCGAATCATACTGGTTAATGATATCAACCCCTTTTGGTGGGGTAAGATGAAACTGACTCTCGGCAATTGGCTGGTTCATTTTTACATTGTAAAAATGCAATAACATCCGCTGCCCCAACCGCGTCTGCAACCACATGGTACTAATTACGCCGCGATTGAATGTTAATACCACTTGATGAAAACTCTTTTCACTTGCTTTCGGCAGCAAGGTATAGTGATTGCCTTTTTGAATAATAGAAAAGTTCTCTGTTAGATCGGTACGATGCGAAGTCAATAGCAACATTGGCGTATGGCTAATACTGTTATCGAGGCGGCGAATCGTCACCTGTTCCAACCCAGGATCATACACCCAAACTTTATCACCACGGGTAATAATTAGCTGCGGCAATGGCTTGTTAACTTGCCAACGGAACAGTCCTGGACGTTTAATTGCCAAACTACCATGACTCTCCTGAACAACTTTCCCTTGTTCATCATGCACTGTCTGAACAAAATCGGCACTCAATGTCGTCATACGATCGAGTTGGCTCTGTAGATTTTCTGCCGCGGTAGCAGCAAACGTTGATTGTACTATGAATAGCAATCCTGCAACCCATAAAATTTTTCTTATCACTACCATTTTTCACTCTCCTCTATTGCTCAACATCGGTTGGCACCAATACTTCACGGCTGCCATTGCCTTGCATAGAGCTAACCAATCCGGCACGCTCCATGGTTTCCAACAGTGTTGCTGCACGATTATAGCCAATACGTAAACGGCGCTGCAC
>JANQHY010000263.1 GCA_028282395.1 Gammaproteobacteria bacterium | reverse complement strand
TGATGCCGTCATGATACAGCACAACCCAAATAGAAAAGAGAATAGATAAAGTGTTGTGGTAAAGGATAATATAATACTGACAATAATAATGCTAATTGTGATCACTAGTATAAATTTTTTCGGGTTAAATTTGTCAATAATAGGGCCCCAAACAATAGCAGAAATGCCGGTTATCGCGAATGCTATTGAGAAGATTTGCTGTATTCTGTGATAATTGGTATGAAAATAACTGGCTAATTCGGATAACGCCGGCAAAGGAACTTTGATGAGCCCCCAATAGGTGCCCATTAAGAGGCCTGGAAGAATGATAAGGAGCTTATTATTGTCGCTATTCATAACACTATTACTACTTAACTCTTTGTTTATAATTATATTGTATAATAGCAGATTATCTAGTTAACGCATAGAAGCAATTTTAGCCCTGTCGTCTTCTAGCTCTATCCCACCGTTGTTCTGCGCCCTCAGCTCGGTTGTCTTGCGGTACCAATAGCTCATCGTCCCGCGGCTTGGGCGGGATCCAGGGAATGCACACCAGAATTGTAAGCTACTAAGGCAGTATACACGCCTGGATGCTGTGATAAAAACATGGCAAGATGGTGCAAGGATGACAAAGCCATGAAGGCTATTTGATTAAATAGTTGACAATTTGTGTAATATATTATTTAATATGAGATCTGTGAGGAATTGTATATTATTAAACAAAAATAATTAATGTTAATCAATAATTTATATGGTGATACTAACATGACAACATCAACAACAGCAATAATAAGTGAAACAGCACCGAACTATAATACACCTTGCCTGTCATTTTCTAAACAAATGGAGCTTCATGGCTTTATCGATAGCCTTGGTTTCCATATAGCGGAATCAAGAAAGAATAATCCTAAACTTACGGAAGAATTGCGTGAAATATATCAGCAATTTGAGCGTCTATTTGATTATTATGCGGAATATGTCCACCAGAATAGCAACTTTACCAAAAGAGATAAAAATATCTTAATTGCTTGCATGAAACAAGCTATTAGTGAGTTACATCGACATGACCCAAATTTGAAAAAGCAGTTTAGTGATGATGATTTTCTGATTAAGAGAGCGAAAGCAAATCATTTAAAGGAGCTTATTCCAATACTAAAAGGTGAACAATTGTTACCGCGTCAAAATCTGGCCATCTCAGAAGATGTATTGAGGGGTTTATCTGAAGATCCTATACTATTGAATTACAATGCTAGGTATAAATTTGGGCCTTCAGCCCTCTCACTTATATTAACTGCTTGCGCATTTGGCGCCTTTGCAGTCATAGGGTTTTGGGCGTTAGCGCCTTTGGTGTTAATTCCTCTTGCCATATTAGCTGCTCCGTATATTCAGAAACGTTTTGGTACAAGTTTGAAAGATGTCGCCAGCGATTTTAATACCACTTGTGCTAAGGGTCGGACACCTACTCTAGGCAATAATGAGAGCAATGATAGTATTACCTATGAAGTAGATGGCGTATCTTATGATAACTCTCTAAATGATAAAGATTATGATACCAATCGAGAGACTCTAGATCTTGACGGTAAAGGTGAGAGTTATACACCAGGCAGTGCCACAATTAATTGATCAATTATCGGCATTTAATTGAGTTGAATAAAAGCGGGGTAGCTAATTCTGCCCCGCTTTTTTTAGCTTCATTCAAAAGCAAGAATGAATGTTACTCTTCATCATCCCAGCTTAGTGTACCGCCAGTTTGATATTCGGTAACACGGGTCTCAAAGAAGTTTTTCTCTTTTTTGAGGTCCATGATCTCACTCATCCATGGGAACGGGTTTTGTGCATTGGGATACTGTTGTGGTAAGCCAATTTGTGCACAGCGGCGGTTAGCAATGAAATGCAAGTACTCTTCAAAGCTTTCGGCGTTCATGCCTAATACACCACGTGGCATCGTATCTTTAGCATATTGATACTCAAGATCGACCCCTTCACGCACCATACCGATAGCTTGTTGTTGAAACTCTTCGGTCCACAGTTCAGGATTCTCAATTTTAATCTGATTAATGACATCAATACCAAAATTAAGATGCATCGATTCATCACGCAAAATGTATTGCAGCTGCTCAGCCGTTCCAACCATCTTATTGCGTCGACCCATCGATAGAATCTGGGTAAAGCCAACATAGAAAAAGATACCTTCGAAGACAACATAAAAAGCAATCAGGTCGCGCAGTAGACGTTGATTATCTTTAAAGGTGCCGGTTTTGAAGGTTGGATCACTGAGACTTTGCGTATAGGGCAGTGACCAGGCAGCTTTGGTAGCAACCGAGGGGAGTTCACGATACATATTAAAAATTTCCGCTTCATCGAGAGCAAGACTTTCAACAATGTATTGATAGGCATGTGTATGCAGTGCCTCTTCGAATGCTTGGCGCAGAAGATACTGGCGGCACTCTGGGTTGGTAATATGGCGATAGACTGCCAATACCAGATTATTCGCTACCAGTGAGTCGGCAGTTGAGAAGAAGCCCATATTACGTTTAATAATACGACGCTCATCTTCTGTTAAGCCATTTGGATCACGCCACAGGGCAATATCAGCAGCCATATTAATCTCTTGTGGCATCCAGTGGTTGGCGCAAGCGTTGAGATATTTATCCCAGGCCCAATTATATTTAAAGGGGACCAGTTGGTTTAGGTCGGCACGGCAGTTAATGATTTTTTTGTCATCAACCTGAATGCGCGCCGCACCCATTTCTAACTCTTCGAGACCAGTGGAACCACTGTCGTGATGTTCCGTTGCAGCCATGTTGATCTTTGTCGCAGGCTCTTCTACTAGGGTAGTGCTCATAGGTTTTCTCCTCATAATAATATAGTCATTCTCAGTACAATTATTGACATGCTTCACAGTCGGGATCGTCAATCGAACACGCTTTGGGGCCACTGTTTACTTCAACAGCATTTAAGGCACCCGTGGTAACCGTTGATTTCTCCGTGCTGGTAGCACCAAGGCTACGCAAATAGTAGGTAGTTTTTAGGCCACTAACCCAACAGCTGCGATACAGGGTATCAAGCTTTTTACCTGATGGATTGGCCATATAGAGATTAAGCGATTGTGCTTGGTCAATCCATTTTTGTCGGCGCGCAGCACACATTACTAGGTAATGTGGATCCACTTCAAAAGCGGTAGCGTAGAGTGTTTTAATCTCATCAGGAATACGCTCAATTTTTTGAATACTACCATCATAGTATTTTAGATCGTTGAGCATCACCTCATCCCAGAGATCATTTGCTTTCAGATCAGCAATCAGATAAGGGTTGACCACGGTGAATTCACCTGACATGTTCGACTTCACATAGAGATTTTGATAGGTCGGCTCAATGGATTGTGAAACGCCACAGATATTAGAGATGGTCGCCGTTGGTGCGATCGCCATCACGTTAGAGTTGCGCATTCCTGCTTTAACTTGTTGGCGTAGACCATCCCAATCCAGTGCTGCATGAGTATCAAGATCTAAATAATCACTTGGGCGGTTAGCCACCAACTTCTGTAAAGAGTCGAGCGGTAAAATGCCTTGTGACCAGAGTGAGCCATCAAAACTTTGATAGGCGCCACGCTCCTCAGCCAATTTCGCTGAAGCCTCGATAGCAAAATAGCTAATATATTCTTGATAGCGATCCGCAAAAGCAATTGCCTGTTCCGATGCGTAGGGGATGCGCTGCTTGTAGAGGCAGTCTTGAAAGCCCATGACGCCAAGTCCAATCGGCCGATGCTTCATATTAGAATTGCGTGCTTGCGGCACGGTATAGAAATTTATATCAATAACGTTATCAAGCATACGAATAGCTGTATGAATGGTCTTTTTCAATTTATCGACATTAATTTCACCGCTGTCTGTTAAATGTTGCGGTAGATTGACACTGCCAAGATTACAGACAGCGATCTCATCTTTTGAAGTATTCAGGGTAATTTCAGTACACAGGTTAGAGCTATGAATGACACCGCAATGTTGTTGTGGTGACCGCAGGTTGCATGGATCTTTAAATGTTACCCATGGATGGCCAGTTTCAAATAGCATGCTTAATACTTTACGCCATAGATTGAGTGCTGCAACTTTTTTGTAGTTTTTGATTTTTCCCTGTTCAGCCAGCGTTTCATACTCCTGATAAGCGTTAGCAAAAGCTTCACCATACAGATCATGCAGGTCAGGTGCCTCATCAGGAGAGAAGAGATACCAGTCACCTTTCTCATGGACACGTTGCATAAACAGATCATTGACCCAAACGGCGGTATTCATATCATGCGTACGGCGCCGATCGTCACCAGTGTTTTTACGTAACTCGAGAAAGTCTTCAATATCTTTGTGCCAAATTTCCAGGTAGCCGCAGACAGCGCCTTTACGTTTGCCACCCTGATTGACAGCAATGGCAGTGGCATCGGCGACATTGAGAAAGGGTACAACACCTTGCGAGCGGCCATTGGTGCCATGGATATGTGCGCCCATTGCGCGTACCGGGGTCCAGTCATTACCGAGACCGCCAGCAAATTTTGATAGGAGGGCATTATCTTTGATTGCACCATAAATACTAGCAAGGTCATCGCCCACGGTTGTAAGAAAACAGCTTGATAGTTGTGGTCGTGTTGTGCCCGAATTAAATAGAGTCGGTGTTGAGCTCATGAAATCAAAAGTGGATAGTAGGTGGTAGAACTCAATGGCACGTGCCTCTTTATCTTTCTCTTCAAGTGCTAGTCCCATGGCAACGCGCATAAAAAATGCTTGTGGCAGTTCATAGCGAATGCCATCGTGATGCAGGAAGTAGCGATCATAAAGTGTTTGCAAACTGAGGTAGGTGAAGAGATGATCACGCTCTGGCATCAGTGCTGCAGCGATTTTATCGAGATCAAATTCTAGCAGTTTGTCATTTAAGCGATTCAGTTTAACACCTTGTTGGAGGTAACGTTTAAAATAGTCACCATAGAGTGAAGCCATTTCGCTAAATGTTGCTTTGTCGGTCATCTCGAGATAACGCAGGGCTTCACTACGTAGTTCGTCTAGCAACAGACGTGCAGTGGCTTGACTGTAATCGGGATCTTTTTCAACCAGTGTGCGGGCGGTCATAATTAATGCACGACTAACATCGGTTTCCGGCATCCCATCAAATAAATTTTGCCGCGTTTCATTAAGAATGCGCTCACTATCTGTAGCGGGTAGATCGGTACAGGCTTCACGAATAATCGTTTGTAAGCGTGCCTCATCAAGTGGTGCTAAGCTATCGTCAGCAAGTTTGACGTTAATGGTTGGGTGTGTAGGTTTAATGGCTGCTTTAGCCGCGGCTTCCTCTTCCTGTTGGCGTGCTTTACGCCGCTCTTCACGGTAGATAACATATTTACGCGCCACTTGGTGTTCACCGGCACGCATCAGTGCCAACTCTACCTGATCTTGAATGAATTCAATATGGAGTGTGTGATTGACGAGTAGACGATCCATAAAGGTATGGCTAATTTGGTGAACCAGTTGATCAACTTTCTCGTGGACACGTGAAGAGTCAGCGGCTGGTTCGCCCTCAACGGCAAGAAAGGCTTTGGTGATAGCGACTTTAATGCGATTTTCATCATAGGGGACTGCCTCACCGTGACGATTGATGACGTTTAGCTCACCGGGAGAGACAGCTTTGATAGCATCCAGATCATCATTGCCAGATGCGATAAAAGAGGGAGAGTGCAGTGACTCGTTATCAGCGCGCACAATTTCCTCGGTCATTACAGTGTTACTCATTAAAAGACTCCTTAAAAATGTCTAAATTCTTGGCTTTATTATAAGGTTCCATTCCCCCATATATAGGGGTTGTCCTCTTAATCTATAACAAGATAATCCGATTTTTCGAAAATTGCAACGCTAAATGTTATAAAAACAGTGTTGATAATTGCCATAGCAATTGTAGTGAAATCTCGCATTAATTTGATGATATTATTTAGACGTTGTCAAGAGGGGCGAGTAGCCGCACGATCGGAGAATGTCCATATAGTAGACAACTATTTTGCTAGCATCTCATCCGCATGGGCTAAGGTTTGATCGGTAATTTTAACACCGCCGATCATCCGTGCAATCTCTTCTACACGTTTTTCATGCTCAAGATGCTCCACCGAGGTGATCATCTGTTGGCCTTTACGCTGTTTGGCAATGACTACATGGTGTTGACCTTTCGCAGCAACCTGACCCAGGTGGGTAATCGTAAGTAGCTGTGCTTGTGTGGCAAGTTGACGCAGAAGCGTCCCAACGCGTTCTGCTGTGGCGCCACCAATGCCAACATCCACTTCATCAAAAATTAGCGTTGGAATAGTATATTTCGTTGCGGTTAACACTTGGATAGCCAAACTGATGCGCGATAATTCCCCGCCTGAAGCGACGCGACTTAACGGTTGTAACGGTTGACCGCGATTCGTTGTCACAAGGAAGGTAACTTTTTCGTTGCCGTGGCGGCTAGCGGTTTCGTTGGCAGGAAGCTCAATGGAAAAATTGGCCTCAGCCATATCAAGTGTTACCAGATTTTGTTTAATCTGTTTGGCTAATTTTTTTGCCGCCTTTTGTCGACTTTGTGATAATTTCTCTGCTGCTTGGTTATATTCACTGCTAAGGTCGGTGATTTCCTGTTTGAGTAGGACTAGCTGTTCATCACAGTGCGATAGCGTATGCAGCTCATCACTGAGTCGCTGTTGTAAATCAGGCAGCTCTGCTGGCTGCAGGTGATGTTTATGTGCCAGGTCGTAAATAGTAGAGAGTCGTGATTCGACGGTTGCTAACTGTTCAGGATTGGCTTCAGTTTGACTGATAAGTTGGCCGAGCTCGGCAGCCCCTTCCTCAATCTGAATGGCGGCTTCATTAAAGAGTTCAGCACTATGCTTGATACGCTCATCAAGATGGGCAAACGGGTGTAATTGTTGGCAGAGGCGGCTGAGCTGTACTGTCAGTGCCTCATCATTGTCATGGGCAGTCTCAATGGCGCTATGACAGGACTGCAGTAGCGCATCGGCATGCGCTAGGCGTTGCTGTGTCTGTTCCAACTCGGCAACTTCATTAGCTTGTAGTTGCAGTGCGGCAAGTTCCTGTAGTTGGTAGTCAAGAAATTGTCGTCGTGTGCCGGCATCACTACACTGTTTGATTAGGTCATCATAACGCTTTTGACTGCTTTGCCAACTCTCATACAGGTGTGCAACATCTGTCACGAGTTTTTGATGGCCAGCAAATGCATCAAGGAGCAAGCGCTGTTGTTCAGGCTGTAATAGTGCTTGATGGGCATGTTGACTATGAATGCTCACCAGTTGATCTGATATTTCACGTAATTTCTGCAAAGTAATTGGCATATCATTGATAAAACATTTAGAACGGCCGTCACGATACAGGGTGCGGCGGATGATTAACTCTTCGCTAGCCTGCCAACCTGATTCGGTTAGCCACGTTTGAATTGCTGTGGGTGTGGTAATGGTCAGGGCGATTTCACTACAAGTTTGCCCCTCACGAATCATTGTTGGTGCGGCGCGTTGACCGAGTGCCGTGGCAATCGCATCGACAATAATCGATTTCCCGGCGCCAGTTTCGCCAGTAATCACAGTCATGCCTGCATCCAGTAGCAGTGTAACCTGGTCGATAATGACAAAATTTTTTAAGTAAATCTCTTTTAACATTTTCCTAAATATAATTTAAATTCAATTCTATAAAGTTAATCGTTCATCTGATTTCTGCCTTTAAAGCGTTGCCCCCAACAGAGTTTGCCACGCAAATTCGTGAGATAATCATAGCCATGTGGGTGAATTAGCTGTAGCGGCTGTTCAGCTTTTCTAATTTTGACAATCGTGCCTGGTTCGACTGACATGGCGTGTTGGCCATCACAGTGTAACGTAGCGTTAACACGGGTCTCTTGCGGTAGTGTGAGTGTCAGTTCGCTATTACAGTCGAGTACAATCGGGCGTTGGCTGAGTGTATGTGGCATCATTGGCACAATGACTAACGCGTCGATTTCAGGGTGGAGAATAGGGCCGCCACCCGATAGGGCGTAGGCAGTTGAGCCGGTTGGTGTGGCAATAATCAGTCCATCTGACTCCTGACTACAGAGAAATTGGCCATTCACCTGGATTTCTGAGGTTAGCATGTGACCTTTGGTATGTCCGGTTAAAATGACGTCGTTTAAGGCGATGCAGTGACCAATCTCTTTACCCTCTTCAATCACTTCGGTACGCAACATAAAGCGTGACTCTTGGTAAAATTCACCGTTTAGAATTTGACCAATTATTGGATCGATCCCATCAGGTGCAATATCGGTGAGAAAGCCGAGATGACCACGATGAATGCCGATAACAGGGATATTGGCGGGTGCGGCAAGACGCGCTGCGCCAAGTAGGTTGCCATCACCGCCAACACTGATGATCAGATCGCAGTGCTGGGTAATTTGTTCGCTACTAGCCATTAAGGATTGATAATTATCAGG
>JANQHY010000214.1 GCA_028282395.1 Gammaproteobacteria bacterium | reverse complement strand
ATTTTGCTGGCTCACCATTGCTTTGTTCGTCATTGACTTGAAATACCAGCTACTGCCGGATATCTTAACTTATCTCTTATTATGGATTGGTCTGGGCTTTAGTCTTGCCAACACTTTCATCAGCCCTTATAGCGCCATCGCTGGTGTGATCACTGCCTTCGTCATTTTCTGGCTAATCCAATGGATATTTGCAGTACTTGCGAAAAAACCTGGTTTAGGTGGCGGCGATGTAAAATTGTTTGCTGCGTTAGGTGCCTGGCTGGGTTGGCAACCGTTATTTCAACTGATGGCTTTGTCAGGAATCTTAGCATTGCTCACTGTTGGCTCGCTCATTCTAATCAGAAAACACCACCCTAAGGATTATTTCCCTTTTGGTCCGTTTATCATTGCAGCCGGATGGACCATGATGGTAGCAACATATCATTGATGAGCGTTACTAAATAAATAATTTAATTCTAGCAAATATTTTACAGACAATTCGCAAATCCCGCAGCATAGCTACTGCTTGAGGATGCCGATCCCCTAATGAGGCAACAGAACTTCCTTGCGACCATTTTAAAGCATTCTACAATCAAATGACCACATCAACTTAAAATAAATGGAATGTTAGAATTTTTAAAAGGAAAGCGTAACACTGCAAAACAAACTTCTGCTGCTGTAACAGCCCAAACAGAGAGCATACTAAATGAATCAGGGGCAAACATTAATCGGCTTCATCAATGGGCCCGCGCTATACCCCAAGATCAAGCCAGCCGATCAAGTAGTGTGGAAGAAATGCCAGAATATGCAGTAGCGGTCATTCAGGGACAAACTGCAACGCCCTCTCTTCTAGCTAGGAAAGGGACGCCAGAACCTGCAATAGAGTTCGATAAAACCATGGTGGCTAGTACATCAGGCGCTGTACAACCTCGGCCTAAGTTACCGCCAGCACAGTCTCCCAAAGTGACATTACCAGGCTCAGCCGAACATAGAGCAAATGACCCAAGTAGCGGAAGTGTACCAGGAGAATCTGCACCTAATAAAACAGCGCTCGCTGAATTAGACCAAATGGTAAGCGAATTGTGGCGTTTTGGAGAAGGAGATAAAACCAGTGGGCCAAGCCGCTCAGAAATGCATGTAGTAGAAGAGCATTTAGTAACAGTACAGGTCGTTGAACGGCAAAGTGCAGTTACAACTACAACTGCAACTCCATTTCTTTCAACTGAGAAAAGTGGGTTAGAGTTGCCAGAAGAGGCAATGGAGGCCGATGAAACCATGACGGCGAGCACATTTGCACAACCTCAGCCTGAGTTAACAGCAGCACAGTCTCCCAAGGCGGCATTAGCAGGTTCAAATGGATCGTGGCAAAACCTATTTGCGGAATTTGATGCTGCATGCAGCACTTTGGCTAACGGCAATGATACTGCTGCTCAATATGCTCGTGCTTTTAGTCAGGACATCTCTAAGGCAGATAAGCAAACACTACAAACCATAATCCAATCAATTACACACGCAGAAGAACGCATCGGTGACTGGTATACTAAGGAAACAATAAAACATTCTCGTAAGTTAAAACAGATTCCTATGGACTATCTCATACAAAGCTTAACTCTTATCTCGAACCAGATGGCGAGCTTAACTCATGATGATAGAGCGCGTCGTAAAATATGCCTTAAGGCAAGCTTACCTGATATAGCAATCAAGCCAATCAAAGAACTTGCAGAAGACAGTAGGTTGACCCGAACTCCAGTGGGAGAAATATTAAGAGATTTAATAGCTGAACTGCGAAAGGTAAATCACCCGTCAGAGCGTGCTAATTCCGTTTAGATGAAAATAAGAAAACGGTGTGCGATGGCGGCCTTCGTCACCCGCACACCTCTAAAAAGATTAAACATTATTAGTCGTAGTGAATTGTAACCAGCCGTATTAGCGTTTGCATTGCGTCATCTTTTTGATAAGCGTTACTGCAGCATCCATGTGTACTTTATAACTCACGCTTAGCGGTGTTTGTTTTTCCATAGCATCACCTGTTCTATACAATGGCATAGGAGCAACATTTGTTGCCAATGACAGTTGTCTTGGATCAAATATAACTGATTTAATTACATACTGTGAATCCATCTGCTTGTTGATGGCCTTAACCTGACTACTAATACGCTGCAAAAGCGAGAGGCGCATTAGTACCTTAGCTTGCTCAATCTGCATGGCAGATGGTGAATAGTTTATGCCGGCAATACTGTAATGATGCCCTGACTTGTTGATACCAGCCAGGCCATCGGTGATAGCAGATAAAACTTGGCTGGTTACTCTGCTGCTGAGTGTCATATCAATTGCAATCATACCACTAGAGAGCTTATGTTGACGGTAACTTTCAATATGCCAGTCTATCTGAGGAGCAAGCTTTTCAAGCTCTGATTTGGCTAATGCTTGCAATGCGTTAATATTTTTTGATGGTACTGTAGCATTGAGTAATACACTAACCTTGGCAGTTTGACTTGTCACGAGCTGCTCTTGGGACACTTGATATGAGATAGTCTGAAATCTATTTTTTGGCACTTTTTGATCGGCCAATGCTCCACCTGCCATGCTCATAGTAGCTATCAGCACTAATAATGATAATTTCTTCATACTTGAATTCCTTAACCTTCAAACTGTTATCTTAGCACCATTGGTCAGGTTAGCCAAAACCTTAGGCTGCCACCCTATTTTATCATTGGGAACATGGCATCAGCGCCGCCAAAATTCATGTACTAACCTGTTGGGAAACCGCCCGCATTATAGGTATTATGATAGTTAATAGAGGATATCATTGTGTCAAAAGATTATACATATTGATGACTTTGTACCTTGCAGTTGCGGCAGATAGCATTGCCAAAATCACTAAGGTCCGTTATCGTCACAGCTTGCAATATGATGATATCCAGGCTAAGAGATAAAAATTGAACCATTAGCGGATGCAAAAAAATGATAACTTATTTAGCCCATGAGATCTTTTTAAGGCCCCTAGAACAAAGGGATTTACCTCATGTTCATGAGTGGAATAACAGCATTGGCATGATGCGTTATTGGTTTGAAGAGCCCTATGAATCCTTTGATGAGTTGAAAGAGTTATATATCAAACATATTCATGATCAATCAGAACGGCGCTTTATTATCGCTAATAATAATGTGACAATCGGCCTGATTGAGCTGACAGAAATTGATTTTATTCATAGGAAAGCAGAATTTGGTATTCTGATTGATCCGCAGTACCAGGGTAAAGGTTATGGCTTTGAGACCACAAAGAAAGCATTAGATCATGCTTTTGGTATTTTAAACTTGCATAAAATTTACCTGCTAGTTGATGAGCGTAATGAAAATGCAGTGCATCTCTATAAAAAAGCCGGCTTCCTGGAAGAAGCCAAACTAATAGATGAGTTTTTTGTTGATGGCGCATATCGAGCAGCATTGAGGATGTATATACTCTCAACGGACCACCAGCGGGCCGAAAGATGAAGCTGAGCCTAGACCCTGTGGGATATGGCTCTATTAAATGTTAAAAGACTTAAGTATGCTCTTGAGCCTCCGGCAATATTCATTAGTCAAGCTGTAACACATAGATAAGCTTTTCTATATCGCCTATGATCAATAAAATAGTTAATAGACAGTAGGCGTATGCAACTACGAAAACTCGGAAGTATTTTATTAGGCGATGCCACCTCAGCACAATTATTTTTAAGCGCACTGCTCGGATTCGTTATTGGCTTTATCCCGAGTTTTTCACATGCACCCTTGTTAATGTGTGTGGCTATTTTTTTGGTATTGATTCTACGTGTCAATATTGTCTATGTCGTGATTCTAACAGCATTATCCAAGTTGATTTCCTTCGCCCTCATTCCAGCCACATTTTGGGTAGGCACGATTTTATTAGAAGGCTTTTTACAGCCGCTGTT
>JANQHY010000196.1 GCA_028282395.1 Gammaproteobacteria bacterium | reverse complement strand
TGAATAATAGTGATTTAAAAACCAAATGTGGTTGGTCACCTTTTGCTGGCTGGAAATTGACAGGTTGGCCAGTCTATTCACTGGTAAATAACCAATTCCTGACATTAAATCAGCTTGATTAGGAAGTATTATCTTATACTTTTTAAAATCGCGGCACGACGGCGGGGCTTATTGTAGGTAAGCGGAATGGGTATTACGGCCCGGCGAGGTATTAGCGTATAGGACAACGTTTTTTGAGAGGCGTTGTATAATTCTAAGGTATGCATTTTTATGCTAAAGAGCATAAACAATTAACTTTTTACTAGCGCCAATAAAATTTTATCAAATAGTCGATCGCCAAACCACTTTCTAAAAAGAATTGATGACCTAGCATATTTGCCCGCTATGTAGCGTGTTTTAGGCCGCTTAGTGCGCAGTGCTTTAATAACCACTTTGGTAATCACATTAGGTGAGTCGCCTCCACCTGATTTTGCCTCACGGTCTACCAGTGTGACAACTTTATTGGTCAGTTTTGCGTACGGGCCACTGCCTGAGCGCTGTAACATGGGTTCGGTCATGACATCAGTAAACTCTGTTCGAATAGCGCCAGGCTCAATGATCACTACGTTAATACCAAACTGGCGCAACTCCAGGCGTAACGAATCCGACCAGCCTTCTACAGCATGTTTTGATGCGGTATACCAAGCGCCAAGCGGGGAGTAAACTCTGCCTAACATCGAAGAGATATTAATAATAGTACCTGCTTTTTTAGCGCGCATAGCAGGTAGCACTAGTTGCGTTAAACGTGCTAAACCAAATAGATTAACCTCAAACTGATAACGTGCGTCATCTAATGTTGTCTCCTCAACAGAACCGTACATCCCAAACCCTGCATTATTAATTAAAACATCTATTCCACCATGCTGTTTCTCAATCGTATTGACGACATAGCGAATATCATTATCTTGACTAATATCCATTTTCAGGGGAACGATTCCTAGATCTTTTAACGCCTCCATTTTTTCAACTCTTCTTGCTGCAGCATAGACAATAAAACCCTCTTTACTTAAGGCTTGGGCAAAATCTCTACCCATACCAGATGAAGCTCCAGTAATCAAAACAACTCTCTTTTCTGCCATGATGTGATGTCCTCCTATTCTCAAAACAGTATGCAGTAACGCTCAATTTTTAGATGAGACAGTATCACTCTATTATACACACCGTTTGATAGTGTGGTAGAATTTCGTGCTAATACTAAAAGTAGAGCAGCTTTGATGGTGTAGTGATGTGGTTGACTGTTTTTTGATTTTAGTCGGTATTGGTATACTATTGTTGATAGTCAAGTTTCAGGAGAGAACTGTTATGTTTTCTACTACAGTATTTTTGAAGCGAGAAAAGTTAGAAGCAACACTCACGGGAGTTCTACTCAAGGATATGCCAGAGTGTTTTGATAGGGTTGTTGGTTGGTATAATGATGCGTGGGGGCATCTTAGACCAGAAAAGCCAGATTATGCAATTAATTTATATAGAGAAAGAATGAGTGAGCGTCCTCCAGTTGCTTTTGTTGTAAAGCTTATGGAAGAGCCTGTGGGGACGTTTTCTTTAGTGCCTAATACGTATGGTGTTGCTGAGCCTGAAGCCATTTTGTTGAATAATATCTATGTTTCAGTAGATTTTCGTCAACAAGGTATTGGTACGAAAATTGTTTCGCTTGCTGAACAGGTCGCAATTAGTTTAGGTATTGAGTTTTTACAATTAGGCGTTGTTGAAGAATCGATAGGATCCTTCTACGAGAGACTTGGATGGATATTTTCTAAAGAAGTGTTGTTAGAAGGACGTCACAGAATGTGGATGTATGATAGGAGATTATTATGAAATATTTACTAAATATAGTTACGGTAATAGGAATGCTACTTATATTATCTACTGCGCAAGCGGATATGAATAAGAGCAATAGTCCAAGTAATTTTATTCAATTCAATTTATCTGCAAAAACAACACTGCATCAACCAGGCTATTTCTATTGTACGGTAGCGGTGACAAAAGACCCAACAGTGCTATCAAAAAATAGAATTTTTGTTGATCATCAACATGTTTATTTGGTTAATTATGCTGCGATGATTGATGGTTTTGTGCCAAAAGGTGATTATGCTGGAACTTTGCAATTAACAGCAGCGCAAATTAATCATTATGCTTTTGCCTATTACTACGATAGTAGATTGCCTAATGAACAGGCATTTGTGCAGTTATTTGTTGAACGTGTTCACTATCATATTCATTGCTATCCCGGTAAGGGCAATCGTCCTGTATATGGGAGAGGTATTTATGGTTAATAGATAGCCTCTACTCAACTAGAGAGTTTTAGCTATCAAACCATGTTTGTAGAATCAATTGCGCAGCAGTTGCATCAATAACTGCTTTATCAAGTCGCTTTTTCTGTTCTATTAATTGACTCTTTGCTTCACGAGTAGTGAGTTTTTCATCGACAAGATGGACAGGCAGTTGATAGCGCTGTTGTAACTGTTCGGCAAAGCGGTTAGCGGCATATGTCGTTTTGCTAGCTTGGCCATACATGTCGATTGGCGTACCAACAACCAGAGCTTGTGGCTGCCATTGTTGAATCAATTGATCAATACTGCTCCAGTCAGGCTCGCCCTTCTGGGCGCGAACAACAGTTAATGGCCGGGCAGAGGCAGTAATAGTCTGTCCGACAGCAACACCAATCTGTTTGCTACCGAAATCAAACCCTAAAACGATTTCTACTTTCATAAAATTTATTATAAAGCGAATGCATTGAATATTCACCCGTTAGTTTCTAATCGGATCGGGCTGGTTAAGCATTGCACATCTTGAATGATGTTTTGAATCACGAGAGAGAAGTGGGTTTTTTATGGACAAAGTCGTTGAAAATCCACTATAAGATAAATTTGCTATCGAATGTAATCTATATTAGCATCGATATGCTGATCATTGTATGAAAAGAGATAATCTTAATATCGCAATAGAAGAAAATGAATAAATTGAGGTATGACCATGAAAAAGCTTAATTATATAAAATATATGGTTGCTATAGGGTTATTGTATGGTTCAACTCATGCCATGGCGCTAACAGACGAGAACCGTGATATTGACTCATCACAGTTTTTATTAAATATTCCCGCTATTGTTAACGACATCAATTCTGAAAAATGGCTGCCTTACTTGGCGTTCGGTGGCTATTATTTTAATGATAATCCTCATGGCCGTGCCGAAGCGAGTGTTTTCTTGCCATTTAATCATTCAGGTAGACAACTATTTTATGGCAGCATTCGTACTTATGATCGTAATAGCCCACAGTTTGAGGGTAATTTTGCTTTAGGCTATCGGCGCCTATTCACTGGGGTGGATAGTGCCTGTCAGCAGAACTATTGTGACCAAACTTATGACAAAATGGTTGGGTTCTATACTAGTTATGATCTATTGCGTAGTGAATCGAGTAATTGGTTTAATCAGTTTACTGTTGGCGGCGAGTATTGGTATCAACGTTTTTTTATTGGCGCCAATGGTTATGTGCCATTTATTCGCACCGTTCAGCATGACTCATCAAGTAGTCTTGGTTATGGTACCCATCCACAAGGATCAGATCAGGAAGGGAGTGGTGTTTATGGCCATATTTTTTATGCTAATGGTCGCGAAACTGCCTTACCTGGGGTTGATGGTGAAGTTGGTTACAATGTTATTGCCGGGTTGACGCTATATGGTGGTGGCTACTACTACCATCGTAGTGGTTCGCCAACACTATCAGGCCCTAAAGGGCGGGTTGAATATATTTTTTATCCTAATAGCAACTATCCGCTTGTTGGGTTATTACAGCGTATTACTTTACAGGCCCAGGTTCAGCATGATAATCCACGCGGCACTACCTGGTATAGTGGCTTGAGTTTGACTTTCCATTTAGTTGGTGGTTCTTACCCTGAGATGGAGGGGGTTGAACGCCATATGGTTGATCCCATCCGACGTGATAAAGATATTATCACTGAACACTATCACACGCCGATTAGAGAATTAATGATTAATGGTCATGTTGCTAATGTCGAATATGTGAATAACAATGAAGCTGTGCAGGCTGCGGCAAATGATATGAATGCAGATGTGATTGCTGTCAATGGCACGATTAATAACGTTTCAACGTTAACATTAGCGAATGGTCATGATGTGGTGTTAACTGGAGGGGATTTTCACTACCAGGTTGGTGATGATACTGTCACGGTAAATAATCTTGGTCACAATGGTAAACTTGTTGCCTCTGCTGATAACAGTCAGCAGGAGTTAATTCGTATTGCTGACGGTAATGCCAATCTAACTATTGAGAATATAGCTTTGCAAACTAACCCAAATGATACGCATGAATATAGCTCTTCAGCAATTAGTAATTACCAAGGAAAAGATGGCAATGGCAATGATGTTTTTGGTGGTTTTGGTACGTTAACGTTAGATAACGTACAGAGCAGCGGAGCATTAACTATTAAAATTCCAGCTGGGAAGGTAGGTGTAATTAGTGTGGAGAATAGTGATTTTGATATCACTAAATGGAGTCAGGCGCAAGATGTCAGGCACACTTCGGGCTCAGTCAATACTGGCATAATTTTCGAAACCAATGGTGGTATATTAACAATTAGCCATTTTGACCATAACAGGATTACTGTTTCCGGTAAAACAGATGATACAGTGTTGTTTGGTATGCAATCGACAGCTTCAAATGGTGGAACACTAATCTATGAAAATGATTTTTCCTATAACCAAATTAATGCCATAGATAGCGCTGTGGCAGGGCAAGCTGTTTTGGCAATGCAAAACACTGCAAATCCAGATAGCCAAGTCATATTTGCCAAAAATTTTGAGCGCAATACGATAAGCGTTAAGAAAAACACAACGGCAGGGAATAACTCAATCGGGATTAATAATTTCGCTAATGGTGGTAAAGTAACTTTTTCAGGTAATTTTGATAACAATAGTATTACCATGAACGACACGGCATCATACCATGTTTACGGGATCATTAATCAAGTAAAAGGTGCCGGCAATATTGAGTATAAAGGTAATTTTAGTTCCAATACCATTGCAGCTAAAGGCGCTAATACCGTTTATGGCATAATTAATAGTTTGGGTGCATCGTCAACAGGCAGCATTAAATTATATGGTATTTTTAGTGATAATGCTTTTTCGGTCAGTAGCAGCGGTGGTAAAGCGTATAATGTTAAAAATAGTAAGGGCGACGGTGCAACAGGGGTGATTAATTTCCCCCTTGGTAACCGTTGATGCCCCTATTAAATTAATATGATGAGTTCTGCATAGGCATCATGTTTGAGTTAGCTGGATCAGTCAATGATTCCAGGTATGCGCCAACATTTTCTATAATGCTATTGACTGTAGAGAGGTCAGCATTAGGCTGATTTGTTTTGTTTTGCATAGTTGGTTGGTTAGCAGCTCTCTTCGATAATAGTTTATCATTGAAAATTTTATAAGTGGTGCTAAGTTGAGCTGGATTTTTTTCTTCTGTGTAGATAGGTTGCTGTGGTAAGGATTTCTCAAAATCTTGATGGGCTTTTGATGAAAAGACAGGGTTGAACTCTCCCCATAAACCTCCACCTGAGCGAATAAATCTAAAGATATTAATCAATGGGGCAACAATCAATAAACAGTCGCCTAAGATTGCAGCAGCAGTTTTATAGCGTCCGTAACTAGGATACCATTTTTTTGCTGCCTCTGATCTCTTCTCTTTTACATCTTTTTTATATTGTCGTAGTATCTCTTTTTTCTCTTTTCTATCTGCTTGTTGACGTCTCTCTATTTCAAGGTCAATTAATAAGCGAATCTCTTTATCGGTTAGGTTGTATTGTTGTTTCATATCAGTACTTTTGTGATTTCTAGTGATCTCTGTTATTACCTCTTTCAGTGTTGTTGAGTTATTGCCAAGTTTAGTATAGATAAGCAACAGCATTACTGAGTTGCGGCTCTCTTCAATTAGTTCGCCAATTTCATGATCTACCCGTTGAATATCAACGTCTTCTTGTTTGCTGATTTGGTCATATTTCTCTGCGATAATAGCCATCATTTCACTAAACATGGCAAAAGCTTTCTTAGGATAGTGTTGCTGGAGTTTTTCGAGGTCTTGCATATATTTTTGAAATAGCTCGCGAGTGTGATTAGCATAGTGCTCACTGCGTGAATGGACTTCACGGTCATACTCATACAGCGTGTTTACTTGATTGCATGTAACATTGATTTTGATTGCAATAGCACTAAACGCTTTCCAGAGCGCACCTTGTCGTGATGATTTTTTAGCAATCTCCTCGGTCTGTGTGATGAATGCACTTATATAGTCATTTGCTGCCTTTTTTTCTATATTAGTATTCAGTAAAGTAGCAAAGTTTTTCATATTCTCTGAATTACTATGGGCTGTTTTAATGATAGATTGCATAATATTAATTACTCCTTCTCATCTTTTGTCGACACGATTGTCTCTTCAAGTTGGAATTAATCATAAGGCAGTATTATTAAAACATCCTTAAATTGTAGCGGCTATTTTTTTCATCAACTTACTTGATCAAAATATGTCCAATTTGGCTATGGACGTTAGCAGTCTGATTGCGTATGATGGCGATCATGAAAGTATTAGGCATTGAAACCTCCTGTGATGAAACTGGCATAGCTATATATGATAGTCAGCGCGGTTTGTTGGCGCATAATTTAGCTAGTCAAATAGCGCTGCACAGCCAGTATGGCGGCGTCGTGCCGGAATTGGCCTCACGTGACCATCTGCGCAAAACGCTTCCCCTAATTGAAAAGACTCTCAAAGAGGCAGGTATGCAGCTTACTGAATTGGAGGGGATCGTCTATACCTCTGGCCCAGGTCTCATTGGTGCGTTAATGGTGGGGGTAGCGATTGGCCGTAGTTTGGCCTGGTCATTAGATATCCCTAGTGTTGGCGTTAACCATTTGGAGGGTCACCTGCTTTCGGTAATGTTGGAGGAGCAGGTACCGCAATTTCCTTTTCTATCACTGATTGTTTCCGGTGGACATACGCTGCTTATTGAGGCGGTCCGTTTAGGTGAGTATCGTATTCTGGGCCAGACACTGGATGACGCGGTGGGCGAGGCTTTTGATAAAACCGCTAAAAAATTAGGGTTGCCTTATCCTGGCGGCGCTGAGTTGGCGCAATTAGCTGAGCAGGGTGATCCCGCGCGTTTTAATTTTCCGCGACCGATGGTGAATCGTCCAGGGTTGGACTTCAGTTTTAGTGGGATTAAAACCTGTGCGGTACGTACACTGAATGCGCATGGTAATGATGCGCAAACCAAAGCCGATATTGCCTGTGCTTTTCAGCAGGCGATTGTTGATACGCTATTTATTAAATGCCGGCGTGCAATTGAACAGACTGGGGCGCAGCAGTTAGTTGTTGTCGGGGGTGTGAGTGCTAATCGACTATTGCGTCAAACATTAAAAGAGAAGTTGTCACTGCAAGTATTCTATCCCCGGCTGGAGTTTTGTACTGATAATGGTGCGATGATTGCTTATGCCGGCTGTCAGCGCCTACTTGCCGGTGAGCGTGATAGTTTGTCAATTAAAGCAATGCCGCGTTGGCCAATTGATCAGATTGAGCCATTATCATCCACTTGATTTCTTTCTATGGCGTATCGTATACTTGCTTCTGTTTTTAGATAATTGCCAGTGATAGAAATGTCTTTTGATGCCAAAGAGTATAATTTAGATGATGATGGTGGTTGTAATCATTTGCTTGGAACGAGACTGCCTTCACTGTCATTAGACGCTACAGATGGTTCTACAGTAGATTTAAGTCAATTAAAGAATACAATAGTCGTATATTGTTACCCTCGAACTGGAAGGCCGGACCAACCTGTTGCCAGTGATTGGCTAAGCATCCCTGGAGCTAGTGGGTGTACACCTCAATCTTGTGCTTTTAGGGATCAACACAATGCCTATGAGGCACTTGATGTGAAAGTTTTTGGATTAAGTACTCAGGATACTGAGTATCAAAGAGAAACTGTTACTAGATTGCATTTAACATTTCCTTTGTTGAGTGATGAGAATTTATCTTTTGTGAAATCTCTCGCACTACCAACTTTCAGTTTTGAGGGTATGACACTTATTAAACGTTTAACTATTATTATTAATAATGGTGAGATTATTAAAGTTTTCTATCCAATTAACTCTCCAGATAAAAATGCTGAAGATGTTTTAGCTTATTTAAAAAAGCTTGATTCTTCTTCTAACGAAGAGTTATAAACTTAACTATTTCAGTTTTGCTTGCAATTAGAGGATAATGATTAATTGTTTTTTTCATTGTTGCATCCATCCTCACTTTCTCTAAACCCTTGGCTATACTTTGGGAAAATATAGCTATTTTCTTTTGTTGGTAATTTGTAGGGATAGCTATCGCTTACCTTTTTTAAGATAGCAATTGTGCGCTCAACTCCTCCCATATTTGTACAAGTTCTCATATGCAGCAATAGATGATTGTTCTTGAGAAGAGTACTGTTATCTGCTGGCGGTGATTGGATTTTATCACTGTATTTAGGCATATGATTGAGATTTAATCTCTGTATAGGGAAGTGTATATCATATAATATGCCTTTTTTACATAAGGCCCATATTTGACCAGATATGCCCTCCATGTCTGAATTTTTTTCCATGTAAACTATCCTGCCAATAACTTTATTACCTTTGGCATAGAAAGCTATCTTAATATTATTATCTTTATACATATCCGGTTCTAAATTTATCATTTTTCCTTTCCACACGCCTGTTAGTTGATGGCAAGTAACTGTATAAATTGGCGATATTTTAAAGTACGGATTAAACTCTGCGTGAGATGTTAGGCTAATGCATAATGCTATGAATGCGATAAATATCTGGTATATTCTATTTTTCATTGAGTCAACTTTATTCTTTAATTATCCGAATGAGAGAGTATATGTGAAAATTTACTAGGGTTCTATAAACAATATTGCAAACGCTCTTCCTGTTGTTTTTTTGCGTTTCACTTCACCATCGAGCCGCACGGCAACCGGAGATTGGAGTTGTGGAACGGTATGTTGAGGTGTGGAATGATGGCAACAAGGTTTATACTCAACAAGATTTCTCTGTTTCGCGAAAATAGCTTCGCAGTATGATGAAATAGACCAACCAGCAGATAATGAGTTCAACGAAATAGGTTAGTGCTAATACAATGGCATTGTCAGCATGGATTAGGGCAACCGGTATTGCCGATGTCATCGATAATCCAACAAATGAGAAGCCAATTAATGCTCCTGCGACTCCGGCAATGTGAGAAAAACGGGCCATGGCAATTGTCATGCCGCAGGGAAACAGTCCTGGCAGGAAGAAATATAAGATGGCAATGGGTATGATAAGGTACCAGATTGTTAATGGTAGTAGGAGCGCCACGGCCAGTATCACTATTGCTAGCAGTGACCATATCCATAAAATAGCATAGAGCAGCTGTTGGGCGTGGTAGCGTTTTAGTAGCTGACGGTAGAAAATCATGCCGAGAAATAGCATGAGTCCAAGGAAAAAGAGTATATGGCCGTATTGCGCAGGATTATAGTGCAGAACATTCTGGATTAGAAAGGGGCTGGCTGTGCTAAAGACAATAATCATACTGTACAGTGCGCTCATTAATATCACTCCTGCCCAGAAATTTGCGCTGGCTAATACCAGGCAGTAATGCTTTATGATGGTTTTAAAGTGGAACGATTGGCGCTTTAAGTTTGTCTCTCGCGTAAAAGCTAATAAAATGACTGCTATAGCACTATAGAGGGTATAGAAAATGAAATTCGCTTGCCAATTCAGGTAGTGCTGTAGATAGCCACCGATAACAGGGGCAAAGGTAGGCGAAAGTGAACCGACGATGGTATAGATCGCATTAACATGTTGCTGCTCTTCCAATGTATACATGTCGCTGATGATGGCGCGAAAGCAGGCACCAAGCGCTCCAATACCAGTCCCCTGAAAAAAACGTAAAATAAGAAATGGGCCGATATGCTTCATAAAGATGGCAATAAAACTCGCAGCACAAAAAAGCGCAATCCCCGATATCAGCGCTTTCTTGCGTCCATGGCAATCTGATAGTGGTCCGAAAAATAGTATACCGGCCATATAGCCAATCAAATAAGTTAACAGTGTTAGTTTCACCAGTTGCTGGGTGGCTGACATAGCGATAGCAATGGCTGGCATGGATGGTACGTAGAGGTCAATGGCAGCACCTAGCAGAGGTAGTGTGAAAAACATGATGGGCATGGTGTACCAGGGGAATGTTTGAGGTGGCTGCTTCATGCTTACTTTTGCCTATATAAGTGTTGCTGTTATTAAAATCTTATAACAATTCTACCTTTACTGTATAGATTTGTGTTACGGTTTTAGTAAACCGGAAGAGTCGTATGGCAATAAGAGAGATTATCACACTAGAGAGTCATCCTGAGATGCTGATGCAGGAGTCAGAGCGAGTGCCTAATCAGATGTTTGGTAGTGATCTGCTTAAAGGTTATATTGTCGACCTTTTTGATACGATGATGTCGAGTCTTGCTAGTGCGATTGCTGCGATACAGATTGGGATACCCTATCGGATTATTGCATATGGCGGCAAAGCCTCAGTCAATTTTCCCGATTTTGCTCCGGAACCTCGTGCACTTATTAACCCGATGTATACGATTATTGAAGACGGCTTAGTAGTGAGTGCTTATGAGCACTGTTTGAGCCTGCCTGGAAGGCGGGGGCATACTAGCCGTGCCAATAAAATCGCAGTGACAGCACAAGATGAGGAGGGTGCTACACTTGCATTTGAGGCTGAAGGCCTATTATCACTTTTGCTGCAGCATGAAATTGATCATACTCAGGGCAAGTTATTTAAAGAGTGCGCTGATGAGTTTGGTAAAATTAGCGAGTTTGAGAGTAAGTATGGCAAAAATCATCATAAGCATTTTCAGATCATTGCATTGCCGTAAAAATTGCGCTCTGTCATTGTCAGCACTCCGATTTTCCCGCGGTCAAGCCGCGTGACAACGGGTTCAGCACAACTGTAGTTATTTTCCTACTTGTTATCTGTTGCTGAAATACTGTTCAAAACCGAGAAAGCATTCATTGACCATGGACAGCCACAGTAGATCATTTGGTGGCGCAGAATACTGGCAACCGCTTCTTTATCCAATATTTGTTGTGCCAATAGTGTTTCCAGGGTAGAGCTTAGCCGTGGATAGTCGCTTTTGGCAACAAAGTAAACAACATCAATAATGGCTTTTTCACGGTCGCTAAGTGTTGCGGGGTGGATATTGTCGCGATCCCCAATCAGATTGGTAATAATGGTAAATACCAGGTTTGTTGCACGAATATAACGCTGTTCGACCATATAGTTGAAGATCATGTCAAGCTTGTTGGGGCTATTATCAAGGTTCAGGTAGCCTTGTAGATGAATGCCAAGTTGTTCCTCTTTCTCAACCGTTGTTAGAGCAGTGATAGTCACTAGACTTTTTTCTATTAATGTTAAACCTGGGAGTGTCCACAGTTGATCGTAAACCACTTCCTGAACAAATTTATTAAAGTAAGGGTCGGCCTGTTGGCATTTCTCATAAACAACTTTCGCATTTTCGCTGCCATAAAGTTGTGTCATCATCTTGGAAAGTTTTGGTTTGAGACTGCTTATGTCAGCAGATGAGAGTTTCTTTTCATCCATATTTTTTTACCAGTTAATCTGTTATACATCAAAACAGTAAGAGTTGCTTGGTAAATTCAGGCAATAACTTACTAAATAAAAAATTATACACTATCAATATTAAGCAATAAAGCCACTAAAATAGTTTACTAATTGACCTTATTTAATAATAACTTACTTATAGTTTATTGATTGGATGATAATTAATTAATAAGTTGTCATCTAGTTATTCTCTTTCATTATTTGTAATAATAACGCACTTTCTTAATAAAAAAAAAGGAGAAGAGAGATGGGATTTGTCAGAACATTGTCTTACTGTGTCATGGGTACCATGCTTGAATGGTATGATTTTGCTATTTTTGGTATATTAGCGCCCATTTTAGCTCAAGTATTTTTTCCACATGAGGATAAGACCGTCTCATTGCTACTATCTTTAGCGGTATTTGCCACAGGGTTTGTCATGCGCCCGGTTGGTGGTATCTTTTTTGGTCATATTGGTGATAAATATGGCCGTAAGAAAGCGATTGTTGCTTCAGTTTTCTTGATGGCATTGGCCTCGACCTGTATTGGCTTATTGCCTACACATCATAATACCCATGTGCATAGTGTCTATTGGGTCATTACCCCCTTATTGTTATTACGTCTGTTGCAAGGCTTTGCTGTCAGTGGTGAGTATGCTGGAATGTTTACCTTTGTCGGTGAGATGGTTTCGAAGAAGCATTACTTTTTTTGCCAAAGTTTTGTTGGTTTTGGTAGCGGTTGTGGTCTGTTATTGGGTACGTTGATTGGTAATCTAGTGCTCTCTTTACATCACGGTAATATGGCCGGCAACGCTTGGCGGATTCCCTTTCTATTGAGTTTTGTTTTGGGGTTTGTTGGTCTCTATTTGCGTCTCAAAGCAGTCGAATCGCCAGTTTTTATTGCTATGCAGAAAAATAAGAAGACAGTTCGTCTGCCTATTAAAGTGGTGATGCTGAAACATTATAAGACTATCGTCTTTTTGGTTCTCTTAGCTGCTGGTGATGCTGCCGGTTTTTACTATTCGTTGGTCTACTATCCTGCCTTTGTTAAACAGGTATCGGGGATTTCCGGTGGTTACTATTTACATATTGCGATGATGGGGCTGATTTTCTATTTAGTGCTAACACCACTAGTCGGTTACCTGGCTGATCAGATTGGTATTGAAAAGGTGCTTAAAGCCGGCTTTTTAGCATTAATGTTTGTGCCTACTCCAGTATTATTAATGGTGCATCATAATCCTGCTGGGTTTGCTTTGCTAGGTCAATTAATGTTGGTTGCATCGGTTTCACTGCTAGAGCCAGTATTAGCGCCGTTTTTTACACTGTTT
Organism: Gammaproteobacteria bacterium; assembly: GCA_028282395.1. The sequence goes on along the minus strand of JANQHY010000196.1, from coordinate 5,771 downwards.
TTCCCTAATAATATTCGCTTTACTGGTATATCAATGGCGATTAATATTACAGTTGTACTGTTCTCTGCAACCTGCCCATTAATAGCGGTATCACTGGTTAAGCTAACGGGTGTTTTTTATGCTTCGGCCTTTTTTATTGCTGCAGCGAACCTGTTGTCACTACTGATATTAATGCGTTGGCACCGTTCAGATGTTGTGCCATTACAATATAATGAGGTCACTAGCTAAGTAAAGATCGATCAATTCTGTTTTATTGTTGACAGTAAAGCGATTTTTTAGGCTAATAATGTGCTCCTCAACAGTACGATCAGAGATATTTAAAATTCTACCGGCCTCTTTCATGGTGCGGCCTTGGGCGAGGCATTTTAGACATTCAAACTCTCTTTTAGTCATTTGGTACTGTTTGTTATTGTGGGTAAAGTAGTAATCTTTTGGTTCTATTGCCTCGAGTAACTTTTTACGATTGTGGGCGGCAGTGCTGTCGTTTGCGCATGCAGAATCGCCAAGATAATTAACTGACATCTGTATACGATTGTCGGCAAGTTCGTTAATCATTGTTTTAGCGCTATCTTTAAAATAGCTTTTAAACTTCACCAAACAGTCGAGATTGTTAAAGCAGAACCGTGAAAACTTCTCAGCAGATCTTGATGAAAAAGCGAACATATCAAAGTAGTCTTCGTACTGATCTACTAAAAGGAAAGTATTTCGTAGGCCAAAATTCTTTTTAACAAACTCCTCACAGACTTTGTTATTCTCTTTTAGTAGATAGTAGAAAGTATTATGTATTGTATTAATCTCCTTGTTTTCTTTGGTCAGTTTGTCCAGTGCTGCATAATTAATAAAGACATTATTTTTGATGGCCTCTTGGATAATTTCACAGGTATTAGATAGATAGAATCCCTCATTATTACGATAAATCCGTTCATAAGAAAAATAGCTGGTATCTGAGTAATTAAAAAAGGGCTCGGCAATTTGTCTGGTATCATCTTGATATTGAAAGGACAGCGGTGCAATTTCTTCTGTAGTAGCCATAATTAACTCCTGTGCGTAATAAATCAGTGTGCGCATATGCATATGAACACATTTATATTATAACATGTTGCTTGTCACCTTGGTTATAGGGCTTTTGTCAGATATTTTGAATAATATTTTTTCTGCCCCTCTTCCGGCTGGGGAAGAGGGGGAAATAGTACACGCTTGTCATTGCGAGCGTAGCGAAGCAATTGTAAGAGAGTTAATGAAGCGCTAAGTTTGTTTCTTATCGTCATCATTCTCTGTTTCTTCGTCATCTGTTTCAGCAACGCTATGAATGGCTTCCGCCAGGCCTTTACGGCGTAGCTGGATTTTGTCCTCTTCACCACGGCGCAGACGCTCAATATTGGGGCGATGGCGATAGATGAGTAATAGGGCTAAGGCTACCAAGGGGAGGAAAAACTGTGCGTTGGAGAATGGTAACAGGATCGTATAAATCGGTGCGACGACACAAGTAACAATTGCTGCCAGGGAGGAGTAGCGTGACAGAAAAGCAACCAGCAGCCAAGTAACAATTGCTGCCAGACCCAGTAGTGGGCTAAGTCCAATTAGTGCGCCGAGCATCGTTGCTACCCCTTTACCACCTTTGAATTTGAAAAAGACAGGGTAAACATGGCCAACAAAGCTTGCAAATGCCACTAGGCCAAGATCAAAGCCGTGTAGGTGAAACAGCCGACCAATAATGACAGCAATTAGGCCTTTTAGTAGGTCGCCAAGTAGAATAATCGCTGCGGCACGACTGTGACCCATGCGCAAAACATTGGTTGCGCCAGGATTGCCTGAGCCAGTTTTGCGTGGATCGCCGAGTCTGAGACAGAAACAGATCAATATGGCGTTATTAATTGAGCCAAGCAAGTAGGCGATGACAAGTGAGATGATAATAGCCATTGGGTTAACTCCTTAAAATCAATTCTGTTATGTATGATTCAGGGTTTATGCGCTGTTGTCAATTCAAAAATCCCCATATAGTGTTTGCATAGCGGCTAAGGTAGCAATCGCAGCGGTTTCAGTACGTAAAATACGTTGGCCTAATTTGACATTATGGAACTTGGCGTTTTTTGCCAGGGTAATCTCCTCAGCACTCAATCCACCTTCAGGGCCAATTAAAAGAGTGATTGCGGTGATTGGTGAAGTTTCTGTATCAATTGCTGTGGAAAGAGGGTGGTCACTATTGGGATCGAGAACAAGTTTAATTGTTGTAACAGAACTGGTGAAACTCTCTAACCAAGTGGCTAAGCGTAATGGAGCGTTCACAGTTGGAAGACGATTACGGCCACACTGTTCACAAGCGCTCTCGGTAATACGTTGCCAGTGTGTCCAACGTTTCTGTTGTTGCGTCGCAGTTAATTTAATTGGGCAGCGTGCGGTGATAATTGGGGTGATAGTGTTAACGCCGAGTTCAACGGCTTTCTGTACTACCCAATCCATGCGTTCACCTTTTGAAATTGCTTGACCAAGGTGGAGATTGAGGGGAGATTCAATATCGATATCAACAAATTGGTTGATGGTGGCAACTACCTGCTGTTTTTTAATTGTGGTTATTTCAGCATTAAATTGCCCGCCCTCTCCGTTAAACAGCGTAATGATGGTGCCAACTTTAATGCGTAATACATGTTGTAGGTGGTGTGACGCTGCTTTGGTTAGGGGTACCGTCTCACCACACTGTAGTGTGCCAGGGTGATAGATGCGAGTTACTGCCATCCCTGTGACCGTTTGTTACTGTGCTGCATCACGTAGTATATCGGCACGATCGCTCTTCTCCCAGCTGAAGGTAGTATCATCACGACCAAAATGACCATATGCTGCCGTGGGGCGGTAGATCGGTTTAAGTAGATCGAGGTCATCGATAATTGCGCGTGGTTTGAGATTAAAATGCTCTGTGACCAGATTTGCTAATTTTTCATCGCTGATTTTGCCGCTACCAAATGTTTCAATACGGATCGATACCGGTTCTGCGACACCGATGGCATAAGCAATCTGTACTTCACACTGCCGTGCCAGTCCTGCAGCAACAATATTTTTAGCTACGTAACGTGCTGCATAGGCAGCAGAGCGGTCAACCTTACTTGGATCTTTACCGGAGAAAGCGCCGCCGCCATGGCGCGCCATGCTGCCATAAGTATCAACAATAATTTTACGTCCGGTTACCCCGCAGTCACTGACCGGTCCACCAATGACGTAACGCCCAGTGGGATTAATAAAGTAGTTTGTTTTTTTATGGAGGTATTGTTGTGGTAAAACCGGTTTAATTATCTCCTCCATCACTGCTTCAGTGAGGTCTTTATGTGATACGCTCTCATCGTGCTGTGTTGATAGAACTACTGCATCAATGGCGCATGGTTGGTTATTCTCATAGCGAAAGGAGACCTGTGCTTTACCATCAGGGCGTAACCATGGCAAAACACCATTTTCGCGTAGCAGTTTTTGTCGTTGCATTAGGCGGTGAGAATAGGTAATTGGCGCTGGCATGAGCAGATCAGTTTCATCACTGGCATAACCAAACATTAATCCTTGATCGCCAGCACCCTGTTCGTGGTCGGGGCGGGCATCAACACCAAGGGCAATGTCTGGAGACTGTTTACCAATAGCACAAAGAATGCTGCAAGTTTGGTAATGAAAACCTAATTCTGGGTCATTATAACCAATATCATGGATGATATCGCGGGCAATCGCTTCCATATCTACCCAGGCAGAGGTAGTGATTTCACCGCCAATCAATACTAACCCACGCGTGACGAAGGTTTCGCAGGCAACGCGAGCGCCGCTATCTTGCGCGAGAATGGCGTCAAGGATGCCATCAGAGATTTGATCGGCAATTTTATCAGGGTGGCCGTCAGAGACAGACTCAGAGGTAAAAAGTTGTTCGTGGCTCATTGTTATTCTCCTAGTGGTACTTTTTTATGGTCAGGGTTTTTCTGTGGACGTTTCCATTTATCAATGGTTACTTGGCGATTGCGGGCAACGGTAAGTTTCTCTGCCGGTGCTGGTTTGGTGATGGTTGAGCCAGCGGCAATCATGGCATGCTCACCAATGGTAACTGGTGCGACTAGGTTACTATTGCCGCCAGTTGATGCGCCATTACCGATAGTTGTTGGGTGTTTGTTAGCACCATCGTAATTGCATACGACTGTGCCAGCGGCAATGTTAACGCCACTTCCCATCTTGGTATCGCCAATGTAACAGTGGTGGTGAATTTTGCTTTTTTCGCCAATAGTGCTGCGATTGATTTCAGCAAAGTTGCCAACAATACTGCCGCGTTTAAGCCGTGTTTGTGGGCGAATACGTGCCAGTGGGCCAACACGACAATCTGCTTCAATGACTGATTGTTCAATAAAGCTATTAGCTTTGATCGTGACATTATCAGCAATTTCAACATCACGCAGATAGACATTTGCACCAATAGTGACGCCATTACCCAGGCTAACCTGCCCTTCAAAGATGACATTTACATCAATAGTCACGTCACGACCGCACTGCAATTCGCCACGTAGATCAAAACGATCTGGGTCGAGCAAGGTAACCCCCTGATTGAGTAGCTGTGACGCAATGTGGCGTTGGTAGCAACGCTCCAGTTTTGCTAATTGCATACGGCTATTGACGCCTAATACCTCCCATGGTTGTTCCGGTGTCACGGTGGTGACGGTATGGCCAGCATTAATAGCTAAAGCAAAAAGGTCGGTTAAATAGAACTCCTGCTGCTTGTTGTTATCATCAATGGTTGGCAGCCACTTTTTTAGCAGCCGCGCCGGGATCAGCGCAATGCCACTATTTATCTCATTAATCGCGCGTTGTTCAGGAGCCAGATCGCGCTCTTCAACAATGGCAATTGCGCGCTGAGCATCATCGCGGAGGATGCGGCCTAATCCGCTTGGATCATCAACAATAGCAGTCAACCAAGCAATCGCATCAGTAGGGGTTGCCAGTAGTTTTTCCAGTGTCGCTGTCGTGATAAGTGGCACATCACCGTAAAGAATCAGTACACGTTGATCATCATCAATCAGTGGTAATGCCTGCTGCACGGCATGAGCGGTTCCAAGCGTTTCGGTTTGATCAATCCAGGTAACAGCTAGGTCGGCCATTTCGTCACGAACGCGCGCACGCTTCTGATGATGATAGACAACATAGATCGCTTGTGGTGAAAGGCTCTGTGCTGTATCGACAACATGGCGTAGCAGCGGTTTGCCGCCAAGCGCATGCAGGACTTTGGGGCGGTCAGATTTCATCCGCGTTCCTTGCCCGGCCGCCAAAATAACAGTAGTTAGCTTCATTTAATGACCCCTTTCGATTACGACCGCTATATTAGCATGGTGGCTATAGTAGTGCCAGCGCCTTACATAGCTCTCGGACTTCTGGCATCCTCAGTAGCGCATGATCGATAATGACTAGGTTCATATTCTCCCATTGGTCAGAGACAGCGTTCATGACCAGAGAGTGTTCCTCGAGTTTTTTCACCATCCCGTTCTCCTCTACTACCAGAACAGGGTCATCTTCGGCACAGTAGGATTGATGCGATAGTTGTGGCAGGTCGATCTGCCAATCATCAATAGTTTCAGTGAGTAGCTGTTTGGTTTTGGAGATTAATACTTTCGCTTTAGCAACTTGGCTAGGGGGGATATGATAGGTACGTGGTAGACGGCGTTTATGCAAACGTCTAGCGATGTGGACGGCTGGATGATTAAACTCCAATTTTGAGCAGCGCCGGAACATTGAGAAGACATCGTAATCGCAGAGTTCTTTGT
>JANQHY010000166.1 GCA_028282395.1 Gammaproteobacteria bacterium | reverse complement strand
GGATGCGCCTGAGTGCCTTATCAAATTCTATACCCAAGGTTTTGCACTCGACCATTAAATGCGCATCCCCATTGTCACGCGTCACAAGGATGTCCAGCTTACCACTCGTGCCATGACCTGTGGCCCATCTTTTCTCAAGAATAATATTTTCCGGCTTATAGCCTTTTTCCAAAAGTCGGTTCACACATTCGAGAACAACAAAGTTCTCCTCGGCTTTAAAATTGCTCGTGCTTTTATCCTCAACACGAATCTTTTTACCATAATCAATGCTTTCGGTCTCAATATCGACCTGGATTTTATAATTACTATGATTGGGGTAAGTCTTAACCCATGTTTCAACTGAGCCGTCATCTATGGTAAAACTCAGGGTCTTGAGCAATGTTATTATGTCAGAATTCTTAACCATATGTCGTACGCGAAACTTCTAAGCTTTTGAACACAAATACTTCACAAATTGTAGCCGACTCCCGTGAAAATTGGAATCAGCTTTTTGATAAGTGACCTATTTTCGGGCACATAAATTTTGAATTTAGGATTAATTGTGCGAACAAAATGAATATTATTTCAAAAATTCATTTCCAACCCAGCAGGGTTCGTTCCAAAGACACAAGTAACACTCTTGCACCGAATAGGTTATCAGGCTTTATCTTGGTATTCGGTACAACCGGCACGGATGCTCAGTTTCCTAGCCGTGTGCGATCGATTGATTAGATTCAAATTGTCTAATCGAGATAATACGGTGGGTTTCAATATCCCATAGTATGTATTTTAGGCTGGGCAATACCTCGGTCAAACGGATGGTTTTGACATCGTTAAACAGTGAGCTGTTGTCGCGATGGCACTGTGCTAACCGATAGTTTGGGATTGTGGCTGATAAATGGTGAATATGGTGATAGCCGATATTGGCGGTAAACCAATTCAACACCGCAGGCAATGACAGGTAACTAGTACCTTCAATAGCCCCCTTGTAATAATCCCATGTTTCAGATGACGTAGCGTAGGCACCTTCATAGTTATGTTGCACGGTAAATAAAATCAATCCGATACTGCCAGCAATTGTCATTGTGATTAGATAAATTGTAAAAAAAAGCGCAACACCCATTGCCCAACACATCAAAACCCATACCGCTATTAAGACAACATTATTAGCACACATGTGCCAGTAGTCTTTTCGAGTTTTCCAATATTTTAAATGGTGGCGTTTACCACATACTACATGAAATAAATACCGTAAGCTGCCAACTGCCCAGGTGTATCGGGGGTTGATCAACAAGTAAAACAGCCCGGCTAATGGTGCAAATATGACATGCCTTGAATAACGATAAAAGCGTTGTTGCCTTATTGTCATTGCTGCATATTCTTCAGTAGACAGTGTATCTAAAGGGCCTCGATATTTTGACCAGTCGCCATTAGTAGCATGATGGTATGCATGGTGCTTAGACCTGACATACTGTGGCGTTGCACAGATCACACCTAAAGCGAACCCACACCACTTGTTTGCCGTACGAGATCGAAACAAACTGCCATGTCCACACTCATGCATGAGCACAAAAAGGCGGACAAATAGCAAACTAATCCCAATAATTGGGAACAAACATAACCAAACGGAAATCGGATAGACTTTACTGACAATTACCCAAAGGGCAATAAACGGTAACAGAGTCGCCGTTATCTGCCAAATAGCAACCGCATTACTGCGCTTACTGTATTTTTTAACGAGCTGCTCGTAATGTCTGTTGTTGGCATTATCCACGATATTAAGACACCCTAACGCGTTTACGCGAGCTATGGTGTTTTTGCCTTCTTTGGGGGGATTTATGAGGCCGGCCCGGGTTCATCAGACGCTCAATGGCAGACCATTTCCTATGGTCTGACGGCGTGACAAAGCATAACGCAAAGCCCTCAGCACCAGCACGTGCAGTGCGTCCAATACGGTGTACATAATCTTCGGCACATTGTGGCAGGTCATAGTTGATCACATGTTCAATATGTGGGATATCAATTCCCCTGGCGGCAACGTCTGTTGCAACTAAAATGCGGTATTTTTTATTACGAAAAGCCTTAATAACCCGCTCTCGTTTATTATGCCTTAAGTTACCGTGGATCGCGTCAGCACTGTGTGCCTTTTTGCTTAACTTATTTGCCAGGCGATCAGCACCAAATTTAGTTTTCACAAAAACGATTACAGTACCTTCACGCTGTTCAAGCTGTGATAGCAACTCAGGGAATTTATCCGCTTCACGCACTTGCATGACATCTTGTTTAATTTTTTTGTGTAAGTCTGCCGAGGCTTGGACAGCAACACGTTTAGGGTTATGTAAATATGAAGTAGCTAACTTCATAATATTTTTAGGTAATGTCGCTGAAAACAGTAATGTTTGGCGCTCGGCTGGTAAGTGGGCAACAATCTGATTAATTTGTGCTGAAAAACCCATATCCAACATGCGGTCTGTCTCATCGAGCACCAGATAGCTCACTTGATTAAAACGTAGTTTACCTCGGCTCAGGTGGTCGTTAATGCGACCGGGCGTACCTACAAACAAACGTGGTCTGGCACGCAGTTGTTTAAACTGGTTTATGATTGGTTCGCCACCGATTAGCAATGCTGTTTTGATTGGCGATCGTTTATCCAATAATTGTTGCAACGCTGTCATAACCTGAGTCGCTAACTCACGTGTTGGGGTCAGCACTAACGCAGCACTGGTCGGATCGGATAATAGTTTGGCGATTAGCGGGATACCAAACGCCAGTGTTTTGCCAGTGCCGGTTTGGGCAGAGCCTAAAATATCGTTACCTGACAGTGCCAACGGTATTGCCTCTGCTTGAATAGGGGTCGGGGTTTTAAATTGTAGTGATTCCAGGCGCTGTGCTAATTGCGCAGGCACCCCTAATAATTGAAATTTGCTCATAATAATAATCCTAATAAAATACCATCTATACAATCGCTAAACACCCTTGATTGATGTTATAAATTTCTTGATGATAAAGTGTTTTTACACTGCTTTAATTAACTTAATATTGGTTAGGACTGTTTTACTATAACGGCCCATGTTAGCTTCATACTGAAACCTCTTGACCATCGGATAGGTCACTGACACCTTGTTGTTCAAGCGCTCTGATATAGACAAAAACGTCCTGACCATTACCTTGCGGCCGGATAAGCCTATAGCCTTTAGTGGTGTCGAACCACTTTACAGTACCATTTTGCATGATGTGTTCCTTATATTGATAGCATTGAGGTCATTAAGTCGGCCCTGTTAGATCAACGTAGAAAGTGCCGGTCACTCTTATTCAAATG
>JANQHY010000092.1 GCA_028282395.1 Gammaproteobacteria bacterium | reverse complement strand
CAAGCTTTATCGTTTCAATGCGACAGGTCTGGTGACAGCGGTTGTCGTTTTATTACTGGCGGCTTTTGCTATTAAGGCAGCACTGTTTCCACTATTTTTCTGGCTGCCCGCAGCTTACCATACGCCGCCATTCTCTGTTTCAGCTATTTTTGCTGGCCTGTTGAGTAAGTTGGGACTCTATTCGATTATTCGCATTACTACGCTGTTTGTTATTGCTAATAATGCGTTGTTGCATAATCTATTATTAGCAGTGGCGCTGTTGACCTTGGCGGTTGCAATCTTTGCCGCGATTGCTCAGCGTCAAATACGGCGTATTTTATCCTTTACGCTGATTAGCCATATCGGTTATATGGTTGTTGGGCTGGCTTTGGCAACCCCATTAGCATTGGCAGGGAGTCTGTTTTATTTACTGCAGCATGTGATTGTCAAAACCAATCTGTTTTTAATAAGCGGAGTGATAAAAAAGTTAAGTGGTAGCGAACAGTTAGAGCTAATCAGTGATCTCTACCATACGCATCCCTATATTGTTTTACCGTTTCTTCTGCCGGCATTAGCCTTAGCAGGCTTTCCGCCATTTTCTGGTTTCTGGGCAAAGCTGGTATTGCTGCAGGCAGCGTTTCGTAGTCACGCCTATTATAGCGTTGCCATCATGTTATTGGTTAGTATCCTGACACTTTTTGTTATGTTAAGAATCTGGTTGTTGGCATTTTGGCGCCAACGTCATGATAAATCTGATGTGACTCGGGTTCTCAATGAGAAGCAGCGTGGTTGGTTACTTCTACCACTTGTGGTAGTGACCCTATTGGTTGTAGCGGTTAGTTTACTACCTGCTCCCTGTTTTGCACTGGCGCATAAAGCGAGTATTCAATTATTGCATCGAGACCAATATATTCAAGCAGTATTGGCAAGGAGAGGGGTATGAAGAGAATAAAACGCTATATAGTTAAAGCCGCCTGGCTGATCTATTTTGTGCTTTACATTTTTTTTGAAGTGGTCATCTCTAGTGTGCGGGTTGCGCGCGATGTGTTATCACCACGACTAAAAATTTTACCAGGAGTGTTGGCAATACCGTTAGGAACCGATACCGACGTTGAGATTACGATTCTTGCTAATTTGGTTTCCTATACACCTGGTACACTAACCTTAGATGTCTCTACGGATCATCGTACACTATTTGTCCATACGATGTTTGCTGATGAGGCCGATACCGTTAGGCGCGCTGTACAATGGCATCTTGAGCGGGTAATTTTGAGGGTTTTACGATGACGGCTATCAGTACTTATCAAGCAGTATGTCATGGGTTATTATCAGCTAGTTTAGTCTTATTAAGTTTTGCTGTCTTTTTAGGGTTTATTCGTTTACTACGTGGGCCATCGTTGCCAGATCGTGTCATTGTTTTAGATGCGCTCTCGATGATGGCGCTTAGCATCATTGCTGTATTGGTAGACAAAGGTAATACACCACGCTATCTCGATATCGCTATTGCTTTAGCATTAATCAGCTTTTTAGGTGTTATCGCCTTCGCACAATTTATTGAATGGCAGTTGGGTGAACATCAGCCCATTAATAAACGGCGGAGGAAAAGGTAATGGAATTACTTTCAGCACTGTTTATTTTTATTGGCGCACTATTTACAGTGATTGCCGGATTGGGCATGTTACGTTTTCCTGACTTACTATTGCGGATGCATGCTGCAACCAAGGCAGGATCGCTAGGTGTCGGATTAGTGATGTTTGGTGTGATGTTCCATTTTTTATCATTGATGGTTACCATTAAAGCGATTTTGATTATTCTATTTATTTTTATTACCACGCCTATTGGCGCGCATATGTTGGCACGCGCAGCCTATTTTATTAATATTCCTCTCTGGTCAGGCACCATTACTGATGAATTACGTGATCATTATGACGCTAAGACTCATGAACTAGAAGGGAAGAATTCAGCCCAGGATGAATAAGGGTATGGTCAGCGATTAATACAGTTCTACCTCGGCGAATAAATATAATCTCTCCCTAATGGTCATTCTGTTTGATTTATGGTCAACACTATGCTACTTTGAAAAATCAATTTTTCATGTTGAGGTGGTAGGGTGAATGGTAGTCCGACGGATGAAATTATTAATAGCAGCATTGAGTATTCTGATGATAACGATCTTAGTATAGATATTCTCCATAGAAGTCTAGTAACCTCAGGATTTTATAAGAATGACCAGCAACACTCTCTGTCTAAGCAATCGTCGAAGTTTTCAAGTGCACTGACCATTAAAACAGTCTTGCGTTATCAGAAAAGAAAATCGCAACCATGGAAATATACTGGCAGTTTGATTTTCTATTATTTGATCATCCCTTTTCTTACTAATCTTATATTGCCTTTTAGAGCACAGTATAAGATTTTTAAGGGGAGAAAAGAGGTGAAAAAAAAGATATTAGTCATCGATGCAATTAACAGATGGCTTGTTTTTATAGATACATTATGTACTGATGTCATGTTAGTTTTGATGTCATTAGCGGCAAAAGGCAAGTACGTTGAATTTCTCAAACAGTATCATCTCTACTATAGCCTTAATCAAATTCATGAAGGGTTTCAGGCAACGTTTCGTGCAGGGAGTAAATTCTTTGCTAGTTTAGTATTATTTCAATCGCTATCAATGTTAAGTGATTGTATTGATAATCTTAATGGCTTAATGCGACTCTATATTACCTTTAAGGATTTTAAATATGCCTTAAGCTCAATAGGGCTAGGCACGTTAGTAACACTAAATATGTTCGCATTTGCAGCTGTTATTACAGATATCGCATTAAGTATTTATGTTCTCATAAAAAACAACAGTACTTTGCTTGGGGTTATTCCCGGATTAACGATCGCTATCCATCTGTTTAACATTGCTATCGATGTGATTCAAACCTGTTTTTTTATCGCAAAGCTGAATACAATCCTGACAGAGGTACAGAAGGATATAGTCAATGCTACGAATGATGATGAGTATGACAATTTTTCTGCAACTAACGATGGCTCATCAAATAATAAAAAACAGAAGCTGGCGCAATCAAAAAACCTCTATTATGGTCTGTTACATACGATCAATAAACAGGCCTATGCATTAATCTTTAGAACTGTTGCCAAGTTAATATTATGCACTATTTTGATTACAGCGATATCAGTCAATCCAATAGTCGGGACATTACTTACTTTTGGCGCGTTAGCAATCAAGCAGGCATTTAAACAGGAGTCAAGCAATAGCCAATATGCAGCAACGTATACGACATGTAGTTTAGGGGGTAAATATGGTATTGGAATGCCGAGTTGCCTGTATAGCTATTTGAGTAAACAAAAAGGCGCTGATATCACAGATAATGGCGAGTCTTCTATTTCTCACAATTATAGCCGTTCGATAACCTAGGACTACGCTGCTTTAGCTATCAATATGTTTGGCTAGATAAATAGCTTGAATGACAGCAAATAGCAGTGTTAAGCCGAGCACGCCAAATAACTTAAAATTCACCCAGATATGGGTGTTATAGGCATATGCAATATAGAGGTTGGCCGCTCCCATTAGGAGAAAGAAGAGGATCCAACTATTATTCAAACGCTGCCATACTGCTTCCGGCAGAGTAACCTTGTCACCAAGCATACGCTTGATTAGCGGTTTTTTGCCGATAAAGCGGCTGAGGAGAAATATTAGGGCAAATAGCCAGTTGACCACAGTTGGTTTCCATTTGATGAAAATAGGCCGGTGGAGGAGTAGTGTCGCGCTACCGAGTACGACAATCAGCCCTAGCATCATAAGCTGGATACGGTCAATTTTGCCCTTTACCAGGCGATAGCCGATCAGCTGTAGCAGGGAGATGACAATCGCCGCTGCAGTGGCAATATAGATGCCGCTAAGCTTATAGATGATGAAAAATATAATAATTGGGAGTATTTCAAATACAATTTGCACGCTATTTTACCTTTCTGTTACAATACATTTTGAAATATAATAACCCAATAAATGATTGGAGATAAGAGATTATGGCAAAATTGCTCGCGGTTCATCCGCGTAACCCCCAGCCGCGCTTATTGAAGCAGGCAGCTGACGTATTAAGCCAAGGCGGTGTCATCGCCTATCCAACTGATTCTGCATATGCCTTAGGCTGTCAATTAGGCAATAAAGAGGCCCTGGAGCGGATAAGACGCATCCGTGGTGTCAGTGAAACACACTATATGACCCTGGTTTGTCGTGACCTATCGGAATTGGCGACTTATGCTACAGTAGATAATGGCAGCTTTCGACTGCTCAAAAGTCATACACCTGGCGCCTACACATTTCTGTTGCCAGCGACTAAAGCAGTACCACGCTATTTTCAGCGCAAAACCCGTGCTGTCATTGGTCTACGGGTGCCTGATCACCAGGTAACCCAGACACTACTGACGGAATATAATGAGCCAATTGCCTCAACAACACTGATTTTGCCTAATAAGAGTGAGCCGCTTTATGATCCAGAGAGGATTGCAGAGGTGTTGGCTAATGACATTGATCTAGTGATTGATGCTGGTTACTGTAGTATTCAATACACCACGATTCTTGACCTTTGTCAGAGTCCGCCCAAACTTATTCGGCGTGGTAAGGGTCAGATTGATGATGAGTTGTTTACTGAAGCGTAGTCGGACAGCTTTTCAAACTGTTGAGAGATGAGTGATTATTAGCACTCGATAGAAGAGGGTAGCAAATTAACTATTTTGGTGTTTGGTTATCCTTATCCTCTTTTATGAAGATATCATCATCTTTATCGTGTTCGTGCTCTCCTATATCCATTTTAGTTTGATTGTTACCTTTAGTGTGAGTAAATGAGGCATTTACCACGCCGGGTGTGATTTGATGGTCATCTCCCGGTGTTAACTCATGATCGTTTGTTTCATCAGCCATATGATAGTGGAACTGCTTGGTATTGTTTTCATTTTGATAAATTGATGATGGATTATCGGCATCAAAATCAGCATAAAAGCTATACTTTTTAGTCATTTCAGTTTCATATTTCTCGTTCAGATGATCTTGTAGTGAGGCCCCCGGGGTGATTTTGTCTGGGGAAATCTCGCCAATCTCAAAATCATCATTGTTCTGTTCACTCGTTTCATTTTCAGCGCCAGGTGTTGCATGGGTTGTAGTGACTTCAATATTGATTTCATTATCAGGTGATCTGGAAGTAGGGCGTATATCTTGCCACATATCTACGAATGCTTTTGCAAACCGTCCGAGACCATCGGTTAGTTTCTGTGCGGCAACATAGGCCCCATACTTTATCGCTTCCCATAAACTACCTAGGCCCGCTAAAAAACCTGTTTGCTCTCCTTCATCATCATGTATGGCTTGGCGATTGTCATTAACACCTTCTAGCTGTTGTGACTTAAATTGCTCTTTGGAGAGCTCTTGATAATTTGGATTAGGGGTGTTATCAATCTGTTGTCGTGCATTAGCAGCTTGTAGTTCATGCGTTACAACATCCATTTGCACGCTATCTAAGCGATAACAGAGCGTATTCTGACCATTTACTTTGGCCCACTCTTGCTGTGCACCAATCACTTTTTCCAGAAAATCTTTGAAATGGTAAAATTGCGGGTGATTTTCGTTAGGCATGGCAAAGATGTAGGTTGATTCTCCTTCTAGTAACTGACGAGTATCACTGCCTAATGCAGCTTCAACACCAAAGTGTGTTAACCATGCTTCGCGAAAAGCATTTTGTCTATTTGAATGTGCCATGTAATAGTTAAAGTGCACTATTTGGTCGCCACTTAAATAGTACTGAATTGCATTACTGCCAGGGGGTAATTTTTCTGCACCAATTTGTTCAAGGAATTCGCCAAATGGATGGTATTGAGCAAGTGGAATTTGAACGCTATGTGTGCAAGAGTTCTGTTCTGTAGGGTCATAATGGGAATTTGTCATGACGGTAAGATTTGTAGAAAACCTTTGATACCAGAGATATTGTAAATATTGTTGTTGGCTAAGGTTTCTTATGTACTCTCTAAATAGGTCCAGTTGCGCTAAATTAACAATGTAACGGGTTGTTTCCCCATCAGGGCTATCGCCAGGTTGAGGTGTAATTGCTTGGCCATGCTGTGCTAAAAAGTCATGACACGCACTGCTGCCAGGCTTTCCAGGTAGTGTTAACATATAGGTTCCATTTTCAGCATCAAAAATTAATTGTGGTGGCTGTTGAAAATACTGCTGAGCATAGGCTTCAAACATTCTTTCAACAAGTACGTGAGAGAGTTGGTTCATCTGTTTAGCTGTTAATTGATAGCGTTGTCTACCATCTTCTGTAAGACCTTGATACTTTTGTGCGACTAGAAGTTCATCCAAATCGCCATGATAGTTGAGTGGCATTGTAATAATATATTGACCTTGTGGGTTATTGGGTATGGTAGCGCATTCAAATGGCTGGCCAAAATATTGTTGCCAATAGTAATTGAGTTGATCAATTACTTCGTCTTTTTCGTTGTCCATATCTGTGGGGGTGACTGTTGTCATCTGCGCCATAATATTACCATCATCAGCAAAATCGTCGTAGTGGTAAGCGCTCTGACCTTCATGTTCCCATTTCGGCGTTGTTTTTTCCAGGCTTTCATTGCTATCATCAATTTCTTTGCCAAAATTAGTTTGTTGTGGCTGGGTAAGATTACCTTCGTCATTTCCAGGCGTTGTTTTTTGTCCTTCCTGTGGATTTTCATAGGTTAGGTCATCGCGAATGTCCTCTAACATCGATTCTAACTCGTCTACACTTAGGCCATAGTAATAAAAAATACCGCTTCCTTTGGGCTGCTCTTTTTTATCAGCATCATCAAGGCTATTAAGAATGAAGTCTTTCTCTTTTTGATTAGTCGTTGAGATAACTAATTCGTAGTTACTCTCTTCTGCTATTTCTTTAATCGTAAACCTTACGTCAAATGATGAGGTTAGTGGATCACTTTCGAACGTTTCACAAGCATTGATAAGGTTTTGATTTTTAACATTTGATAGGTCAAACATAGCTATTTCCTTAAACACTATCGATGACTAAAGTATAACATAACTTACGTTTTTTTACGAGAAATACCAGGTATTATTGTCTATATAACAAACATCAAAATAGGGTTGTCACATCGTTCTGTGATTTCAACTTTATCACTTTGTGACGCTAAGGCAGTCATCCTGTGGTCCTCAGGGCAGGATAACTATTTTTTTGCTAACTCCCAAACAGTGAAAACAGAAATCACAAAATGAGTACAATCAATATCTCTAACAGGGAGTTAAAGCAATTAATCGCATTGGTGCCTCACTACCGCCGGCGATTTTAATCGGTAAGGCAAAACTATAACTACCGATAGCAGGCAGACGATTGGCATTTGCAACGTTTTCAACAATATATTTGCCAGCACCCAACATTAATTCATGAACAGGAAAACCATCGCTGGGACGATCAGGACTTAAGGTATCAATGCCGACACCAGCAATATCACGTTCGAGTAATAATTCAATGGCATCACGGCCGATGCTAGGAAAATAGTAGTTATTGCGATACTTTTCCGGTGTTGACCAATACTTTTCCCAGCCGCTGTAGAAAATGACAAAACTGTTTGCTGGAATAGCTCCATACTGTTCTTCGAATGTTATGATGTCATTATGACTGGCGCTAAATGTCTCATTGGCTTGACTGGAGAGGTCAATCATGACGCAATGGTTAATTAAATCCCCCAATGGCAATTCTGCTGCACTTTTACCATTACGGACACAATGTATTGGCGCATCAAGATGCGTGCCAATGCCGCCATGCATTTTAATCTGCTGGACGCGGAAGCCTGTTTCACCTTCTGCAGCGTCATCATAGTCGCCTTTTATTTCAGCACGAAAACCACAGCCGCCGGTCCACGATACCATTTTATCCGACAGTTCATGAGTTAGATCAATCGGGGTAAATTTTTCTAACATATTACATCCTTATAGTGTTTTCAGTTCCATGGCAAGAAGGTGGATACGGCGACGATCAGCACGAACAATACGGAAAGTGAACTCTTCAATATTAATAACATCATCGCGTTTAGGAATATAACCTAATTTATTAATAACAAAACCGCCAACAGTATCAACCTGTTGATCATCCAATTGACTATTAAACTGTTCATTAAAAAGGAGCAGCGGTGTTGTTGCCTTGATAATATACTCATGATCGGAGTGCTGTTTAATATAGAGCTCCTCTTCAATATCGTATTCATCAGCAATATCACCAACAATCTGCTCTAGGATATCTTCAATAGTAATTAAACCAGCAACATTGCCATATTCATCAATAACAATAGCCATATGGTTATGGCTATGACGAAATTCGCGCAGCAAGGTGTTGAGGCGTTTACTTTCGGGAACAAAAACCGCTGGACGAATAATTTCCAGCAGTGGATAGTCTCTAGCTTGTGGATTAAGCAGGTCTTTAGCTAGCAAAATACCGGCAATCGCATCTTCGTCATATTTCTCCACTGGTACGCGTGAATGACCTGAGGCAACAACTTTTTCAACTATTTCATTGAATGGTTGATTATCTTTGACTGTGACCATACTGGTGCGGGGAATCATAATATCGCGCGCCTGCATATCACTCATTTGTATGACACCTTCCATCATATTGAGAATGTCGTGATCAATCAGGTTAGACTTTTCACTGTTACGCAACAGCATAGTCATTTCATCGCGATTGTGTGGTCGGCCAGTCAAGGCTAAACGGAGTCTACTTAACCAACTTCGTCGACGTTTTTTCGCTTTTTTCATCGTTTTTACCCATTAATTAAAGATAGGGATCCTTATACCCTAAGTGTACCATAATTTTGCTCTCCTGGCGCTCCATCTCCTCTGCTTGTTGATCTTTTTCATGGTCATAGCCTAGCAGGTGGAGGGTGCCATGGACAACCATATGTGCCCAGTGCTCTTCACTGCTGATACCAGCCTGTTGTGCTTCACGTATGACAACCGGGGCACAGATAGCAAGATCGCCTGCTAAAGGCTCCTGTTCATAACTAAAGGCCAGTACATTTGTTGGTCCCGACTTTTTACGATAACAGTGATTGAGCTTAGCACTCTCTTCCTCGTCAATAATGCGAATACAGATACTGGCTTGTTGACAGGTCGCGGGTATTGCAGCAATGAACCACTGTTTAAAATGCTGTTGTGACGGAAGGTCACTGCATTCACAGGCAATTTGACAGTCAAATTCAATCATTGCTCGGCATACGTTTTTCGTGCTGCTCATACGCTTTCAGTACTGTCTGGACAATAGGGTGACGTACTACATCAGTATGGTCAAAGAAGCTAAAGCTAATACCTTCGCTACCTTCGAGAACATCAATGGCATCAACCAGGCCAGAGCGTTGATGACGCGGTAGATCAATTTGCGTAATATCGCCGTTGACAACCGCAGTTGAATCAAAACCGATGCGGGTAAGAAACATTTTCATCTGTTCAACGGAAGTATTTTGACTCTCATCAAGAATAATAAAAGCGTGATTGAGTGTGCGTCCGCGCATGTAAGCCAGTGGAGCCACTTCAATAATATTTTGACTTAATAATTTATTCACACGGTCAACACCCATCAGTTCAAATAGGGCGTCATAAAGCGGGCGTAAATAGGGGTCAACTTTCTGTGCCATATCACCCGGGAGAAAACCAAGTTTCTCTCCTGCTTCAACAGCAGGGCGGACTAGCACTAATCGGTGTACCTTCTCTTGCTCCAATGCTTCAACTGCACAGGCTACAGCAAGAAATGTTTTTCCTGTTCCGGCAGGACCAATACCAAAATTGAGAGAGTGTGTGCGAATTTTTTCCATATAGTTCTGTTGATGATGGCCGCGCGCCTTCACACTGCTGGTTTTACTGCTAAGTGTACTGCGGCGTTTGGGTGCTCCCTTGGTTGTTTGTCCTTTTCCCGTTGCGGAAGAGGAGGGATGCGCGGACGTATGCAGCGATAGATGAATCTCTTCTGCGCTAAAGTAGTCGCGACTTGCACTCTCAACATAAAGTTGTTTCAGTGCCGCAATCGTTTGTTCAACATCGACTTTATCACCACTAATAGTGAAACGATGGCCACGATTTTTAATTGTTACATTGAGACGTTCGGCAATAAAATTGAGATGCTCATTGCAGGGGCCACAGAGAGTGCGTAGGCGTTGATGATCTTCCGGTGTCAATGTAAACGCTTGCGAAAATTTTTTAGTCATAATGCTCCTTGAATTAACTCGCCACGTAATGAATTAGGTAGCGCTTCAGTAATCTCCACATCAATAAATTCACCAATCAGTTTCTCATCCGCAGTAAAGTTAACCACACGGTTGTTTTCGGTGCGACCACTTAACTGTGAAGGATCTTTTTTAGCCCGGCCAGTAACAAGAATACGTTGTTGGCTGCCGACCATTGCCGTACTAATTTTTTGACTGCTATCATTTAACAGCTGTTGTAGTTGTGCCAGGCGCTGTTTTTTCTCCGCCATTGGCGTCGTATCAACTAAACGTGCTGCTGGCGTCCCTGGTCGTGGGCTATAGATAAAGCTAAATGAGTTATCAAAGCCGATCTCTTCAACCAATTGTAACGTTTTAGCAAAATCTTCTGCGCTCTCGCCAGGAAAACCGACAATAAAATCGGAGGAGAGGCTGATGCCAGGTCTGACCGCACGTAAACGGCGCATCTTTGATTTAAACTCCAGTGCCGTATAACCACGCTTCATTGCTGCTAAAATACGATCGCTACCACTTTGCACGGGTAGATGTAGATGGTTGGCGAGCTCAGGTACTTCAGCGTAGGCGTCAATTAAATTCTGTGAGAAAGCCAGTGGATGCGATGTGGTAAAACGGATACGGTCGATCCCATCAATGGCAGCAACATAATGAATAAGTAGTGCTAGATCGGCAATATCGCCACTGTCCATCAGGCCACGATAATCGTTGACATTTTGGCCGAGTAGATTAATTTCGCGTACTCCCTGTTGTGCTAATGCGACACATTCAGTAATTACCCCATCAAAATGGCGACTGATCTCTTCACCACGGGTGTAGGGTACCACACAGAAGCTACAGTATTTGCTGCAACCCTCCATAATCGACACAAAAGCTGTGACACCATCCGCTTTTGGTTGTGGCAGCTGATCAAATTTTTCAATCTCTGGAAATGAGACATCAACAACTGCACGACGCGCTTTTTTGGCATCGGCAATCATTTGCGGTAAGCGATGCAGGGTTTGTGGGCCAAATACCAGGTCGACATACGGGGCACGACTAATAATATTGCTGCCTTCCTGGCTAGCTACACAGCCGCCAACACCAATAATTAGATTAGGGTTGCGCTGCTTTAATTTTTTCCAGCGTCCTAGTTCAGAGAACACTTTCTCTTGGGCCTTTTCACGGATTGAGCAGGTGTTTAGTAGAATAATATCTGCCTCTTCCGGCAACTCGGTCTTTTCTGCTCCGATTGCGCTGAGTGCATCGGCCATGCGTGAGGAGTCATACTCATTCATTTGACAGCCATGAGTTTTAATATAAAGTTTTTTTGCTGCGCTGGCGCTCACATTCTCACCTCATTAAGATTGTAGTTTTTTGCGTAGTAGTTCATTGACCTGTTGTGGATTTGCTTTACCCTGTGTGGCTTTCATTACCTGGCCGACAAAATAACCAAATAGTTTATCTTTACCGCTGCGGTACTGTTGTAGTTGATTAGGGCTAGCAGCGATCACCTCATCAACAATTTTTTCAATTGCCGAACTATCAGTAATCTGTTTTAATCCCTGTTTGTCGATAATTTCATCCGCACTGCCTTCACCATCCCACATGGCAGCAAAAACAGTTTTAGCAATTTTCCCAGAAATTGTGTTATCAGTAATGCGTGCGATTAAGCCTGCTAGTAATGCTGGATTGATTGGGCTCTGTTTAATTGTCAAGTGAGCTTTATTTAACAGTGCTAAGAGCTCGGTTAGTATCCAGTTAGCGACTAGTTTGGCAGAACCTTTACCGACGCCTTCACTCTCAACAACACTTTCAAAGTAGTGAGCTAATTCAATGTCGGAGGTTAATAGTAGGGCATCTTGACGATTGAGTTGATAATCGTTCTGGAACCGTTGCAATTTTTGTTGTGGTAACTCAGGCAAAGATTGTTTGGCTTTCTCAAGCATGTCGTCAGTAATTTCCACTGGCAGCAGATCGGGATCGGGGAAGTAGCGGTAATCATTTGCTTCCTCTTTATCGCGCATACTGCGTGTCTCATTTTTATCGGCATCATAGAGTCGTGTCTCTTGCACGACTTTGCCGCCGTTTTCAATTAAATTAATTTGTCGGGCCACTTCATAGTCAATAGCGCGATCAATAAAACGGAATGAATTAAGGTTTTTAATTTCAGCGCGGGTGCCAAACGCTTCTTCACCATAACGACGTACTGAAACATTCGCATCGCAGCGAAACGACCCCTCTTGCATATTAGCATCGGAGATATCAAGATAGCGCACTAGGGTGTGGAGTGTTTTTAAATAGGCAATGGCCTCTTTTGCTGAGCGCATGTCAGGCTCTGAAACAATCTCTAATAGTGGGACACCAGCACGATTGAGATCAATGCCACTCATTCCCTGAAAATCTTCGTGTAATGATTTACCTGCATCCTCTTCGAGGTGGGCGCGGGTAATGCCGATGCGTTTGCTGCTGTCATCAGCCATAACAACATCGAGATGGCCTTCACCAACAATAGGGAGTTCATATTGACTAATTTGATAGCCTTTCGGTAGGTCAGGATAAAAATAGTTTTTGCGCGCAAAGATCGAGCATCTGGCAATCTCGGCATCAATGGCTTGACCAAACTTTAGCGCTAAGCGGACAGCCTGATGGTTAAGTACCGGCAATACGCCCGGTAAAGCAAGATCAATTGCACATGCTTGCGCATTCGGCTCAGCGCCAAAAGCAGTCGCCGCCCCAGAGAAGAGTTTACTGTTTGTTTTGAGTTGCACATGGACTTCAAGTCCGATTACTGTTTCCCATTGCATAGCTATTACCTCTTTAATCGTCTATTCAAATGTTGGTGGCAATTTTTGGTGCCAATCGCTTACTTGTTGATAGCGGTGACCAACATTTAGCAGTTTTGCTTCGCTAAAATGGTTACCAATTAATTGCATTCCTACTGGAAGACCATCAATAAAACCTGCAGGTAGTGATAAGCCTGGCAGCCCGGCCAGATTCGTTGCAACGGTGTTAACATCCGCCATATACATTTCAATGAGATCATGTGAGCGTTCACCCAACTTAAATGCAGTGGTGGGTGAAGTAGGCGATAACAGTACGTCCACCTCTTCAAAAGCATTTTGAAAGTCTTGACTAATTAAACGCCGAATTTTTTGTGCCTTCAGATAGTAGGCATCGTAGTAGCCAGCAGAAAGCACATAGGTACCGATGAGAATACGTCGCTGTACTTCACTACCAAATCCTTCACTGCGGTTGCGTTTATAAAAGTCAGTAAGATTTTTTGGATTATCACAGCGGTGGCCATAACGCACGCCATCAAAACGTGCCAAATTTGACGAGGCTTCTGCCGGTGCAATGACATAATAGGCTGATACTGCGAGAGAGGTGTGTGGTAGAGAGACCTCTTTAACACTGGCGCCGAGTTTTTTCAGCTCTTCTACTCCCGCGAGAATCGTATCTACGACGCGGCTATCAATTTTATCAAAATACTCTTTGGGCAAGCCAATTTTTAACCCCTCAAGTGAGTCGTTGAGGGTAGCACAGTAGTCCGGAACCGCCTGGTCAATCGAAGTGGAGTCACGTTGATCAAAACCGGCCATCGCTTGCAGCATCATTGCTGCATCTTCAGCAGTTTGGGTTAATGGGCCAGCCTGGTCGAGACTGGAGGCAAATGCGATTAAGCCATAACGTGAAACACGCCCATAGGTTGGTTTCAGCCCGGTGACACCTGTTAACGCAGCCGGTTGGCGAATTGAGCCACCCGTGTCAGTCCCGCTAGCAGCAACCACCAGCCGTCCGGCTACCGCTGCAGCTGAGCCGCCTGAGGAGCCACCAGGCACCCGGCTGAGGTCCCATGGATTGCGACATGGATTAAAGTGGCTGTTCTCATTGGAAGAGCCCATGGCAAACTCGTCAAGGTTGGTTTTACCAACCATGACAGCACCTGCGGCTTTCAGTTGTGCAACACAGGTAGCATCATAAGGTGAAACATAGTTGCTTAACATCCGTGAAGCAACAGTGGTACGAACCCCTTCAGTACAGAGAATATCCTTGTGAGCAATTGGAATGCCGGTTAGTGCGGTTGCTTTGCCAGCAGCGCGCATGGCATCAGCCTGTTTGGCTGCCTCGAGTGCTTCCTGTTCACAGACAGTAATAAATGCGTTTAGCTTCTCATCCTGTTCGTTAATACGCCGCAGTGTTTCACGAGTTAGCTCCACACTGGAGCAGGCGCCTTGCTGCAGTTTTTCGGCCAGTTGGGCCAGGGTATGGTTGTGCATAGTAACTACTCTCTCTCAATAACTTTGGGCACTAGATACAGCCCAGCTTCGGTTAATGGGGCGACTTGCTGTAGCCGTTGACGCTGATCAGTTTCACTAACGTCATCGGTACGTAACCGCTGTAGCTGATCAAAGGGGTGCGACATCGGTGTGACATCGCTGGTATCAACCGAATTGATATGTTCGACCAGAGTTTTGATCTGTTCCAGTTTATCGCGAACCGTTTCAATAGCATCCGCTTCGATCTGTAGCCGCGCCAGATGGGCGACTTCATTCACATTAATTGCCATGTTGTTATCTCGTTCATCTACCAGAGGGGGCCATTATAATCGCTTTTAACGGGAAAGGAAAGCTGGCTGAAATCACCCGAGATGATTAAAAATTTGGCTTTTACTCATATGACTCTGTGATGACTACCGATGCCGTTGTTCCATGTCAATCGCTCATTTTGACGTTCCACGACAGCCATCCACATCTTCCCGCGAACTTCAGGACCGTCGTCCAGCGATCGAGTCACAGGACGACGAGAGTAGTTGTTGTGGGGCGATGTAGTTAGTGATGCAGCTCAGCATTTTTAGCGAGCTGAACGGGCGTAAAAAAGTCTGAAAAAATCGTACTTTTCATTGCATCGGATTACTAGCTATTAATAGTATAAATTATGCGTTATGCTAAAGTTTGAGAATTGAATCTACCTTTTAGATAAAAGTGATGTCGTATAGCACTAAAATTTTTTTACTCCTCTATTTATTTGTGTTTGTGGTTTTTATCAGTGGCCAGCCGCTTAATGGCGATAGCTATTACTATTGGGACTGGAGTTACCATCTAGCGCTCTCCTATTATGATGGGCCGCCATTAATCGCCTATGCAATAAGGGCATTAACGACAATTTTTGGTAATCACGTTTATAGCCTCGATCTATTGCTATTAATCGCTATTATTGTGACTGCCGGCGTGATTTTTCGTTTAGGTCGGCAGTTGTTTAATAGTGCGGCGGCATCTATGGCAATGATGATCTGGTTGTTAACCCTGAATGTGGTCAACACTTTCTTTGTCCATGTAGTATATGATACCCCGCTTATTATGTTCTGGGCACTAACATTTTACGCCTTTGTGCAATTAGTCAGATTAAAACAGCGGCGTTACTACTACTATTGCGCTGTTTTCGCTGGTTTGTTGTTGTTATCGAAATACACCGGTGTGCTGTTATTAATCTCTATGTTGCTGCTATGCATCCTTGAAAAAAATTACCGTTTTGTTTGGCGTAGTCCGCATAGCTACCTTGCAATATTAATAACGTTAGTAATTTGTTCACCGCTACTGGTATGGAACTGGCAACACGGTTGGGCTTCGTTTCATTATCAGCTTGCGCATGGCTTTGCAACTTATCACCTTTCTGCCTGGGTAAATATCGTCAAGTATTTGCATGACTCAATTACTGGTGCCAATGTTGCTTTCATTGCGCTGTTGTATGTTTTGGCAGTTCATTATCGTGAAATAATGAGTGATCAGCGACTACGTTTGCTATTACTGCCAACATTTGTTACCTGGGTTTTCTTTTTATTCAGTGGATTTTTCTCGTTAACACTGCCTAGTTGGAATGCACCATTTATGTTTACCAATGCTTTACTGCTGGGGCCATTATGTCACCGTGGTATGCAGTCACGCTGGTTGCGCAGTGCATTCTTAATAGCTTTAGCCATACCAACAGTGACAGTTTTGATTATGTTGCGTGTTGAACCACTGGCTGCATTTAAATCGTTACCGAGATCCGTTACCATTCCGGCAGTTTTTATGCCACCGGCAGTGGCACGTAATCTATTGCAACAATTACCGCCACAGCTTTATCAGCAGCAGCCATTATTTATCACTGGTTCGTACGGCCTCGGCGCCTATCTTGCCGCTTTTTTGCCTGGTAAACGATATCAAGTATTTGGTTTAACGCCTACTGCGCATCAGTACTTCTATTGGTGGCAGCAAGCTAAAACGAATTTTCATTATGATCGTGGTCTCTATTTCAATCTTACACCGATTGAAAAAGCACCAGCACCATTAAATGATTGCAAGCTGTTGAAGCGTCTACATCAGCAGTTGCTACAGCACCATAGTCGAACCGATGAATGGCAGATTTTTGTCTATTCCTGCCATATTAATATGTAACGCAAAAATAGATCGGCATATTATAGCAATAAATTTATTTTTATTTTTTTGATTAAAATCAGCTCCTTGGGCTCTGTTAAGATGCATCAAGTAGTTGAAAAATTTGTATTATATGTAAAAATGTAGTATAATTACAACAAGATTGTAATATTTTCTTTTAGGTGGTGAAAAGTGTACGCCAGCTCAGAAATTAATAACATTCGTAGTCTTTTACAACAGAAAATAGAGAAATACTCAACAAAAAAGTGGCAGAAAAAAGATAAAAAAGGCATTGTCGTTGCTGTCTTAATAAATGCTTTACAAGAGTTAGATAACTTGTGCCAAAATGCGCAGCAAAATTCTGATGAGTATGATGACTATGCCGATTGGATTTTTAATTTTGATGATGCCTTTAATGCCCTTATAAAAGATTCTGCGCCGTTGAACAAAAGGGTAAAAGAGGAGTTTGAAAAAGATTTGCAGGAGTTTGTAGAGAGGTCAAATGCTTTTATCAAGGAATTTGAGCCGAAAATTTATGAGAGTGAGGAAGTTATTGCGATTAAAGATAATTTGAAAAAACTGAAAGATGAGCTCGCTGAAATTGATAGTTTATCATTGCTCTACGAAGAACTTGATAAGTTAATTCAGGAGGAAGTAAACGATATTGATGCTTACAAAGTATGGCAAGAGAAGTTTGATGACCTTTATGATGAAACTTATGATCAAATAGAGAAGATAAATGAGAATCTTTTAACCGACTTTAATCATATAGACAAAAGTATAGGGGGGTATTTTGGCGAGATAGAGCCGCGCTCGAAGACGTTTATGAGTCTTTCTGTATCCTCATCAAATCGTGAGCAAAAAAATCAATTGCAATTGAAGCAGGAAAATAGTCGAATAGAGAGTGCCAATGAGTATGATGATAACGAATACACTAACCATAATGCCTTCAATCCTGATCTCCATAGCAATAAACCTATCGGTAGTAATATTGACGATCATGAGCATAGCATCACTCTTTCTAAGAAACCCATTCAGGATAACCAAGTCAATAATGGAGTAATTGAGACAAAGAAAGAGCAGAAAATAGGTATATCAACGAAAATTGATAAGAATGATATGACTATTCAGTCTGGTTCCAATTCTCCAAATCCACTCTCTGTTAGCAGAAATAAAGATGTAGATGATCTAAACGATATTAAATTCAATGTTAATAGCATAAGCCTAAGCAGTCGCAGTGGAAAAACTATACAATCTCAGCACGATTTGGCCAAGACTATTGTTAATGAAAATAGCCATACTGATAAATCCATTAACAGCAATTCAACTAGCTCAATTCACCAAATCTTGCATAGTAAAGCTGAGCACCATAATGATGTTAGCTCACAAAGCACCATGACCACTTCTCCAGAAGAGGTTGTTCCAAGTGGAACCAATGCCAGAAAAACTCAGGAGAGTATAACCAAAAGTTTTTCAGCAATTGAACAATCTTACGGCCTAACTGCTAAGGAAATTGATAAAAAACACCATCGATCTTATAAACGAGCATGGCATAACGACCCTTATAAGAGAGCTAGGTATGCTCAAAAAGAGTTTAAGGACGATGTTATGAAAACGATACGTTCATGTCTAACTATGGAGCATCTTGATGAGATAGATGAGACATTAAAAGAAAAAATGTTCGATCCAATAAAAGTTCCTAAAAAATTTTCTAGCTTTAAAGATAGAGAGAGTGGAGAGAAATGCACTCAAACTTGGGCCGAAATTCAGAAAGAGATTGCCATACAGAGAAAGCTCTTGGAGTTGAAGCTGCAGAGTCCTTACAATAATGTTGATACGAAAGCAGGAAAGCTAGCTAGAAAAGTTCTTGAACAGGTGGTTAGATTGGAAGCAAAGATCACGAAATTGGAGAAAAAGGGTGGGGAGAAGAATCAAAGAAAAGCGGCAGTTGCTAAAGAAAAAGTAAAGGAGATTTGTATTGGATTGATTATGGATTGTAATAGCAAGAATTTTTCAGCAGATGATGTCACTGCTTATAAACATTTAAGAGATGCACTGAGTAGTGATACTAAACAGGAGAGTTATTCAAAAGGAAAAGTTAAAAAAGGCGCTAAAATACAAAATCCTTCCCAGAAAGCTATCGGCGGTATTTTTAATAGACGTAATGGTGGCATTAAGAAAGCTACCTCTGCTATTGAAGTCGAAAAATATATTAAACAGTTGGACAAAAGCCCAAAGATGCGAGGGTAAGCGCTGTCTCAATTAGGTGATCAGTTTGGGAAAACCATCGTCTCAGCCAAAGGCTAGAATAGTACAACAAAATGGTCTATAATTAGGCCACGCTTAATGGTATTGAACAATAGAACTGGAGGACACTATGTCACATTGTAAAAAGCATGAAAATCATCAACATAAGCATGGTGAGAACTGTGGCCACAACAGAATTCGTCACGGCGATCATTTTGACTATATCCATGATGGTCATTTGCATCATGCTAATAGTGCTGGTGAATATGAAGAACACATTATCGAGATTTCCGCAGCTAATCCTAATACTTGTCAACCACTTATGGACTGTGCAGGCCATGTGCATGGAGAAAATTGCGGCCATGAGGCTGTTCCGCATGGCGATCATACCTGTTATATCGTAGCAGGACGGCTA
>JANQHY010000099.1 GCA_028282395.1 Gammaproteobacteria bacterium | reverse complement strand
TTCCGGGCTTTTTCCCATTGTTTCTGTTGTTACTAATTTTGCTAGTCTAATTAATTGCCTGATTCCAATAGCGCTGGCAATTGGGTCGACAGACAAGTAGTTTTTCATATCGTTGGTGCCAAGCATAATAGTTAATAGATCAATAGGGTTGTGAGATTCTAGGCAGGGGCGTAAGTAGCTTATGCCATTGCGTCCAGGGCTTAGTGGGTCATCAAAGGCAGTAGTGCGGGCACATAGGGCCTCTTCGATAATAGTATATTCATCACCGAGTAGCTTTTGTACTACGCCGGGCCAGCGTTGATGAAAATCATAACGTTCACACAGCAGTGTTTTCATATTAAATGAGTCTGGGATAAAGCCCCAGGTGTTAGAGTCGCCGTAAGTAAGAATTTTTTTCATATTACACTCCTATGCACTGTTTTCATATTTAATTTAAATCAATTGCCAAACGAATGCCATGTAGAAGTAGGTCTGGCATAATAGTATCAAAAAGCTTCTCTTCTTCGAATAAATAGGCAAAGCCGCCGGTGCCAATGACAATTGGTGCTGCACCCTCAAATAGCTCATCACTTAGGCCTTTAATAATCGCTTGTAACGAGCCTAACTGGCCATAGTAGAGTCCAGATTGAATGGCCGTGACACTGGTGCGGCCCAATAAGCTTTCAGGTTTGCTAATAGAGACAGCGGGGAGTTTCGCTGTATTCGTTTGTAGGGCGCGCATTGCCATATTCATACCGGGTTGAATCACAACGCCGATTAATTCGCGTTGACTGTTGATGACGATCGCAGTTGTTGTGCTGCCAAAATTAATCGCAATGATATTGCGATTAGGAAAACCTGCGCAAGCAGCAATGGCAGTAGCAATAAGATTGGCGCCAACCTCGGCTGGATTGCTGACACGCACTTTGAGCCCGGTTTTTACACCCATCTGTAGTGTGAAGGGTTCAATAGAGAAATATTTGATGCAGGCTGCACGCAAAGAGTAGTCAATGCTTGGAACAACGGAGCTAATGCCGATTTGTTTGATCTCATTACTGTTAATATTATTTTCTCGTAATACACCTTTAAGAAAAACACCGAGTTGATCGGAGGTGCTATCAACACGTGTTTGATGGCGGAATTGTAATTTGAGTTGTTCCTGTTCAAAAACGCCACCAAATAATTGCGAGTTACCAACGTCAAGACATAGTTTCATTGTTATCTCCCGGTTAAGATAATCCAAATAACATTCATAAAATCATAGTAAGTATTTAAGTATGTTACTGATATAGTTACAACTTTTTTACAAAAGCCTGCTGTCAGGCAACAGAAAATCATTGTAGCAGAGAACCTAACAGTTATTCAAGTTAATAATGTCTTACATTTCTACCATAAAATAATAACGTTATTATAGCTTCCATGATATTGTTTTAATAACATAAATTCCTTTACAATAGAAAAAAAAGATTGTACAATTCCCCGCGACAGAAAGAGGATGACACCATTATGAAGAAAGAAGGATTGGAAATACAAGCATACGAAAATTCTGCTGTCGAACAGGAGAAAGTAGGTGGTATTGGTTCTGCGGAGATGGCAGCGTATTGGCGCTCTTCATTTCCTGCATTTAGTCGTGACTATCTCAGTGCTAGATTAGTTAGTGCTGAGGGCGTTGAGAAAGCTTTAGCATTTGAGAAAAATTATAATTATCCACTTGCCCCACGTAAAGTCAGTGTACGTGCTGGATATATTTTGCAGCAATCAACCCGATTGTTAATGACGGGGCGTTATGATAGCTGTATCTCGCTGGTCTCAAAATTTTCATTATTAACTTATTATATTGCCGCAACGGTTAAACAGCTGTTACCAGATCTGCAAATTATTGACACTGATTCACCAATGGTGCTCAATAAACGTATTGAACGATTGGCAGAAATGGCAGATGTGTTGGCACCTGAAATTTTATCGCAAATCAAACTTCAGGCAACTAACTTAGAGAAAGCTTACCGCAATGGCGATACCTTTAAGGCGCTATTCCCTGACTGTCAAGCACCAATTTTTATTCTTGAGGGCGCCGCTTATTTTCTTACCTTACCCTGTTTACAGTGGGTTTTTGATGAGATTGCTAGCTACGAGACGTCAGCCATTATTTTTGACTATTTCCCTGAGGATAGCCTCGATATTAGTCGCTGTTTTGCCAGAATTTATCCTAATTTGCAACAGATCGTTCCTGACAAAATAAATAGTGGTGTCAATTGCAATGATATGCTCAAAGGCTACTCTTATATTAGTGATCGCTCAATTGAAGCTATTGAGCACGAGATGTCACGTGAATTGGGTCAAGCGCCACAGTTTAATGATCCGAATGACTTTTTTCCAATACGTATTATTACCGCTACGAAAGAGTAAGCTATTTAGGAATATTGAGCTTTAATGCTGAATGGATGCCTTGAAAAACCAGATCAGGAAGAATCTCATTAAAAATTCCTTCCTCCTTAAAGAGTCTGGCAAAACCGCCTGTGCCAATAATAACAGGTTCTTTATCAGCCTCACTAAAGTGTTTAGCTGTTAGACGAGTGACAATTTCACGAACAGCACCGAGTTGGCCGTAGTATAGTCCAGATTGAATGGCGCTAATGCTATTATGGCCATTGACATCCGGTACGTTAACAATAGGTACAGAGGGTAGTTGTGCTGTCTTGGTTTGTAGAGCTTGCATTGATATTTTAATGCCACTTTGAATGACTTGGCCAATCACTTCATGTTTTTGATTGATGACGGTAAAGGTTGTTGCTGTACCAAAATCAACAACAATAATATTCCGCTTGGGGAAATTATCAACGGCAGCAATAGCGGTAGCAACCATATCAGAGCCGAAATGGGTAATTTTTATATCGAGGCCAGTTTTAACCCCCATTTTTAGCATAAAAGGTTCAATAGAGAAATATTTAATACATGCAGAACGTAGTGAGTAGTTAATCCCAGGTACTACTGAACTGATGCCAATGGCTGAAATCGAGTCATTTGCAAAGCCGTTTTCAGCTAATACACATTTCAAGAATACGCCTAACTGATCTGAGGTGCTCTCGACACGCGTTTGGTGACGAAAACGTAAGCGCATAGTGCCCTCTTCTAGTAGGCCGCCAAAAAGATGAGAGTTGCCAACATCTAAACAGAGTATCATAACTATTTATTCCTTATTGATTATCAGATTGAGTTGTCAAAGGTAACATAGATGGTGTGCTATGATCTACTTCTACCTTAATAGTCGGGGGCTGTAACTGCTTGGAGTAGACAAGTGCAATCACAATTGCAGTACCATTAAACAGTGCAGCAAGCAGTTCAGGACGCTGTGGATGTGTTGTTGTTAAAATACCAGCGAGTAAACCGGTAATAGCAAAAGCAATAGCGATGAGTGCATCAGTGGTGCCCATTAGCAGGCCTTGTTTATCTGCTGCAACATGATCTGAGGCGAGGGTCACTAGTGCAGCATAGCAGAGCGCAACACTTAGCGTGATAGGAATTGCCAGCAACCATTGGCTTAATTGGTTATGGCAAAAAAAGGCGACACTCAGTGCAAAAATGCCGATAACTAATCCGTAGTTAATCATACGTGACAGAGAGCAGTAATTTGCTGCAACTCTAACGAGAAAGATTAACCCTAATGATAAAGATAGGCCAACATAGGCGGAAAACAGTCCAACGCGACTATTACTAAAGTGAAAGGTTTGGATCAGAAGTAGTGGTAACGCTTGGAAATAGAGACTCCAGCCAAGTTCAAAAAACAGAAAGATAATGAAGATTATTCGCAGCGGCGCATAGCGGC
>JANQHY010000017.1 GCA_028282395.1 Gammaproteobacteria bacterium | reverse complement strand
GAGCACTCGTATTAATGACCCTATTTCAACAGTGCCATCGGCTGCAATTTCAATATCTTGTAAAAGTGAACTCGGTAGTTCTAGTAAAAGTGATTGGTTACCATCACTTCCAAATTTACCGATTATCTTGACCATACCTACTCCCTTGTTAGCAAATAAAACATTTGTGTCTATCTGTATAGTTATTTTTAACGCTTATAGGCGCGAAAACAAGAGAGCTTGCTGGTTCTGGGCACTGGTCCAAGATATCGGGCCTTAGTCCAATGTGTAGGTTATCAGTCCAAACAATTAGATGGCTCGAACCCTAAATTATAAAAGTTTTGATTCAATAACAGCGAAGCCATGTTAACCAAGTTTTTTAAATACGGCACGTTAATTTTAAAACGTTCTGCCATTTTCAACCAAGGTACAAGAACAAAAGGAACATCTTCTGTAAGATAGCGATGGTTTAACATACTTGGGCAGATTTTTGACTTGTTAAGTACCGTATTACACTTGAAAAATTCGCCAACAGTATTAAATTCTTCACCATAATAAGCCGCCATTATCTCCAAAAAACTGCCAGATGAAATTCCTAAAGCTTGACAAATAGTCAATCTCTCTTTATCAATCTGCTCAATATATCGTGCAATCATGGTGCTCACTCCTTCACGACTATAATAAAATTGCTCTCCATTATCGATTCGGGCAGCATTAAAAATCATTGAAGCTGGATGGCAAAGCCCATTCATATTTTGTAAACCTACCGCAAGAATATTATTACAATGATGCAGCTCACAGGGGAATAACTTAATCACCTCAGTAATTTCATTTTTTTGCCACTGACCGAACACTCCAAAGTGACAACATTTTTTCACACCCAAAATAACGGCATGCCCGTCAATAATTCTACAAGCAAATGGCGAAACAGATACTTCCGCTAATTTAGGAATATCAATCCCTCTGTATTCTGTAGCAATACGTAAAGCAGCAAAGTTTCCTGTAATAAAGACAACCTTATGGTCTATAGTGAGGTAAGAACTAAAAGACTCATAGATTTCATACTGGGCAAAAGATGGTAAACAAATAAAAATGACCTTACTACTACAAGCGTATCCAATATCAGTCGTAATTTCAAAAGGCTGGGAGCAAAAGTTTAATGCGCCTGATACTTTAAATTGATCCAACTGAATAAAAGGTACATGACCTTTGTGATTACCGTCATGATATAGAATTACTCGTTTTTGTTTAATCGTTGATAGATATGCAGCAAACACACATCCGACAGACCCAGCTCCTACAACAGCAATCACACAAAGTTACCCCAAAAATCGTTGAAAGGGATTCTTATATTCCCAAAAAACCTCTCCATACCTGGTTATACCATGACGCCAACCCAATATCCCTTTTTTATATAATGCACTTAATGCTTCTTTGATGGCTTTCCTAAAATCCGACGAATTTTTGTAATTTGACCCAGAAAAACGATATAAAAGATCAATATCAATATGGTCTAGTTCTGGCACAGAACAGATGAAGCCATACAGCCAGCTTTGCAAACCTAACTGAAGGCTCATGAACATGTCTATATCAATATCACAAGTATCTGTAGAGTCATAAGTCATCGACAAATAGTCCATATTGAATGAAACGTTGAAGACATTTTTTCTTGTTTCACGAAAACTATTAAGCCGACTTCCATCAAATGAACGACCTGTACCAAAATCAAAACACAAGTGAAAATCATTACTCTTACGGAATGCTTCAAGGATAAACTGTCTTGTTTTACCACCATCAATACGATTAAGCGCTCTTGCAAATTCAGCTATAGAAAATTTAATGTCATCAAAATTGCGATGTTGATTAATGATTCTCTTATAAGCAAGGGATACGGCCAAATCGAATTGAGTAAATCCTCGGTGATGTACCTCAAGCTCTTTACCATCATACATTTGTATTATGTTATCTATAGGTGGGGTTGCAATTCTGGAAGCAGCAAAAAGTGATCCTTGTAATAGATACTTAGGAACTGTTGATTTAACTCTAAAAATATCAACCGGTTTAGCATGTATAGACTGCATAACTATCTCCCTTCGCTTTTTTGGATGGATAGTGTGAATAACCAAAAAATTGTTCGATAACACCATTAACCTCATCTGACATGGTTATTGGCAACATATGCCCACCGCCAGAGAATAATTTCAATTGGCAGGGTTTTATCGACTTTACCAATTTATGCGCTTCATCTACTTTCATAAATGGATCATTGTCTGAAGCTACAATTAATGTAGGGCATGTAATAAGTTCTACTTCAGCACGAAGCTTATTAAATTCAACAACAGCACACATCTGGTTATAAAAGATATGTTTATCGATACTACAAATCATAGAACGATTGAATGCTACGATTGTGTCATCTGAAATATAGGTTGAATTTAACTTCTCTTCAAAGGCTTTTAAACCTGTAACCACACCTACTGTTTTACAAAGATCAATTAATTTAACCCGATTTGCTTGCAATGATTCAGAAAAACCTGCACCCGACGTATTCATTAAAATTAACTTGTTTACTCTATCTGAAAATGATAATGCTAAGGCTTGAGCAACGTAACCACCAGAAGAAAAGCCGACCATATTAAATCTGCCTTTGACTTGCGAAATAATACTCTCAGCTATCGCTGGAATAGAACTCTCTGTTATTGTTTCAACTATAATAACCTCAGTCACCTTATCAAAGTATGCGGCCTGTTTTGCCCACATATCTTTAGTACACATAATCCCCGAGACCAGCACTAGCGGCAATGCAGTCTCTATTTTATCTGCTCCGCTCACCATTTTATAAAACACCGTTTTGCCCCACATTATTTTTTAGCCGTTATCACCAAAGTACCAAACTGCTGTTTCCAGCGCTCAGTGGCATTAGGATCACAGATATTTGATATAGTTACGTCTTTAAAGCCGGACTGAAGAAATACCTCTTTCCAAAAAGGTATATTTTTTCGTATCATTTCGAGACCGACCATATCAGACCAAGATTTACTGCTATTATTTTCTTCGTAATAATCAATACCTACAATCACGATACCATCTGGCTTGGTAAGTTTATGTATTTTACGGACAGCTTCCTCTAAAGGGTTAATGTAATAAACTGTCTCCATTGAAAACACCACATCGAATTGACCATCATATTCCCAAGAGTTGAAGTCAGAACACACAAAAAATTCTTTTTGCGTTTCTCGTCTTTCATTTGCCAATTTAACCATTTCATTTGAGACATCAATACCATATGCATATTGGCATACAGGACTATCAACTACTTTCCTTACAACCCAGCCATTACCACATCCAATATCCAAAAAGTTAATATCTCTCATATAAGATTGTTATCGATTGCAGCATATGAGCAACAGAATACGCATGCCCAGCAGCCATTTGCTCTGACCTACCATTTAGCGCCCATTTATTAAATGTTTCTTTGATGGCATTAAGGTTAATCATTAATCCTCCGCTTTGCGAAGGGGGCCAGTCTGACAGTCAAATAAAGCATCAGCGTAATAACTGAAATAGAAACATAAAAAATTGCCAATTCCTGCACTGATTTACTGTCTGTAACACCTACCAATGATGTTGTAATTACGTTACCTGCTATATTAACAACACCTATAATTGCGCTGGCAACACCGGCCATTGTAACGAACCGACCCAGCGTATAGGAAGAAAAGTTAGGAAATAAAAAACCAACAACGAACATAATCATGAAAACGGGTAACAACAAAACGAATAGACTATTTGAAACATAGGAAAGCATAAGAGTTAACAGGCTCAAAGTAATAAGTAAACTAGTTCCAAATGAGACAATAACTAGCTGACTTAGTCTCATAACAACATAGCGATTAAATAAACTCCCCATAAAACAAGCAACTCCTAATAACAATGCAATATGACCATAAGCTAAAGCCGACTGATGATAGACTTTTTGTATTAAAAAAGGCCCCAAGACATTAAAAATAGTAATAAAGGAATAGGTCATCGACATGCATAAAATACAAAGAATAAAATCAATATTTTTCAATATCTCTTTATAACTCATAAAAATCTTAAATAATTTAAGTTGCACTGGATTATCATTAGTTTCCTGGAAGAATAATATCACTAGAACCATCAACAAAGAGGCCAGAGTTACCAAAAAATAGAACCCAGCGTGCCATCCGTAATAATGTTGTAAAAAACCACCAATTGCAGGAGCAACAATTGGCCCGACAGACCAAGCTGTTACCAAGTAGGTGGAAACTACCTTTAACTGTTCTCCAACAAATCTATCAGTAACAACAGCCTTCGCTATTACAACTGGAGCTGTGACTCCCACTCCTTGAATAAATCTTGATATTAAAAACATGCCCATACCAAATGAAAATAATGACATAAAACAGCCTAAATTAAAGATTAATAAACCCAGCAATAATATTTTTTTACGGCCATATGTATCTGATAATGGTCCTAATATTAGCTGAGCCAGAGCAAATCCAAATAAGTAAACTGACACTGAGTATTGTGCGTATTTATCAGGCACATCAAAAACATGAGAGATCGCAGGTAATGAAGGAACATAAACATCAATACCCACACCACTTAAGGGAATAAGTAAACATAACATTATGATAGTTAATTTATTATTGCTTTTTCTCATGAAGATAATTTAACACAGGTTAATGATAGTAATTTTAGCAAGAAATAACTTAAATTTTAGCTGTAAATATGAATTTGGGGTTCAGTCCAGACAAAAAACTAACACCTATAAATGGCAATAGCTCTCCAACTTTTTGTTGATTTATGGACAGGCATCGCCCATCAACACGATGGGGTAACATTGTGCTCCAAAGCTCAACAATCATTGAACTGGCGTAGCTTTTCCAGTGATTTTCATGCAGGCTAAGTTGGCTGGCTGCGATCAGGTAAGCCTGAGTGTCAGCAGCATGTGCAGTAATTAAGGCGCGTCACTGTACTTTATTCATTCCTCTAGGAATAATCTCCAATTGTAAAACGGTTTTATCCTGATACTTACTTATAGTCAAATGGTACTTTCACCCAATCATGCCAATGAATTCAAGCACAAAGCAGTGTTGCGCACGCTCGATCTTGTTGGTGTGATTGTGCAATGGCTGGCTTTGGCGGATAGGTATATTTAGTTTTTGCTTATTGGTAGGGCATTTATTAATGTTTCTTGTCAAATGGTGTTTTAATAAGGAAAGATTTTTTATCAGGCTTGTGTTGGAGATAAAAAGGCTTTATGGCGCTTCTTTCTCTGTTAGATAGCCTGTTAATTAAGTCAAACGTCTCTCCAGCATTGATATGTATACGGCCTAACTTTTTCCGTATCGATACACTTAACTCGCCAATAATCATTTCAACACCGTCGAGTGTTTTCTCAATATCAGCTATCAGCGGTTCATTGCTCACCAATATGTGTAGTAGTGTCTGGGATTGAGTGGCAGTTTTGTCATGCTCATTTACCTTCACAAGATAAGCAGCTTTAACTACAGGGTTTTTAGAAAACCAACTAGATAAGGCATTACACATTTGTGTAGGTGGCTTTTTAAATGGGTGCACAATAAATTTCGATTGCAAGTCTGACTCAACCTGAATCGTACTATACTTTTCTGTGAGCAAGGCATGAATCTCCTCAATAGAAAATTCTTTCCCATAAGGCTGCCCATAATTAACAATAACACTACAATTAAAATCTTTTGCTATTTCAAATGCTGTACTTCCATATATGCCCAATATATCCTGCTGACATGTACTTCCTTCTAACTCATAAATATGAGCACGTGCGGTAAAGATAGGGATATATATTCCCCCTTCAGAGGTTTGCTTCTGTATCACCGAAATACTTTTTCCTGTTTGGCCAACTTTACCCAGTGTAAAGATCACTGAATTGAGTAATTGCATGTAGAAGGTCGGACGCATGCCTGGGTCACGCGCTGCTTCTTTCAATAGGCTATCTAATTGGCCATCCCACTTATCGATATCTTTTATAGGCAAGATCATTTACAAACTCTCCAATGAAAATAAATCAGCTCTTAGCTCTGATTTGTTAAAATTCTATTCACATATATAACTTCAATATTGCGTAAAGTAGTAATTCACTTTCATCAATGACGCTGCATAAACTGGGTGGCTGGCCTCAAACTCACGGATAGCTATAACCCCTATATTTATAGCTTCTTTAAAATTTTCAGCAGGAACTGACCCAGTTGTCACACACATGTTTATTGCCTGTAACTGTTCATTTATCGATAACAGCATGGGCTCTCCAGGGTTTTTTCCTAGGAGTTTGCTTGTCTCAACAATAGCGTCATACAATGGCTGCCTAATATTATTACGTGCTTCGATACTACTCATTTCCTAACACCTCAAATGCATTTTTATCCGCTGAAAAGTATTGGGTACCACCCCCTTCAGATTGAAATATTGTTTCTTTAGTTGACCATGTATCCTTAATAGCTTTTGCTGTAGATTTAAGTACAACAACATTCTTTTTTACTCTATATGATAACATTTGCTTATTAACAATCTTGCCATTAACATCCATTCCTCTAGAGGGTGTCGTCAAATTATACACCACATCATCATGGCCCTAAATTGTACT
>JANQHY010000016.1 GCA_028282395.1 Gammaproteobacteria bacterium | reverse complement strand
AGTACAATTTAGGGCCATGATGATGTGGTGTATAATTTGACGACACCCTCTAGGACTGTATTTTTGTAAAAGTACTATTAAAAGCTTCGGTGGGGATATTACCTGTCAATCTGAATTGGGCCGATATACACAATTCACTATTAAATTACCAAAGTATTAATTTAAACGAGCAAAAAATATAAATTGTATCTTTTTAAAATATTGCTTAACTAAAGATTCAGTTAATTTATAGGCTTTATAATAATGGAGATATCAAACCCAGCAATACGCATTCCTTATGAAGGATTAAAATCCACCTGGATTAGTGAAACCCAGTTATCTATATCATCCCCATGGATGAATTTGACTTTTGAAGTTGATGCAAAGGAAAAACCATGGGTACAAGAAGCAACAGAACTTTTACCCGCTAATTCAGAACATACTTCAGTACAAAGATTCCTAGAGGGGTTAAAGGATTATCCATTGTTTTATACCAAACCTCGCACAATAGAAGATTTCCAGTTAGATAAACATGAATTAACGGCATACTCTTTAGAGCATATCGATTTTTCTTCACCAGAAACTTTTATAGATTCTTTACAAATTCCTTTTAAAAAAGAGCTTAAACAATCATTACCACAAAAATGGCAATGGCCAGTAAACGACATTTTAAATAAAGCAAAAATTGCGCAAGTAAACTTATATGATCCGATAACCATTCATACCTATCTTTCGCTAATTCGCCTTGAATCTGCAAAAAGAGGTTGGGAAGGATCTGGTGGCATTTATAACATTCTAAACCAAGTCTTACACAAGGACGAAAAAAGTTTTTTCCGTTATATAGGGTGGTGTGCTCGTCAATCGCACTACCTTACTTCAAATGCAGAAAAAGTATTACAAAATGCTATTGATCATTTTCCAAGATTAAGAGAGCAACTTGAGATATATCTTGCTGATGAGTCAGGACATGATAAATTTTTAGCTGATGTTTTAGATAAACTAGGGTTTAATGTCAATGATTTTGAGCTTAATGCTGCAACACAATTTTTCGTTGATGCCCTTTTTGGCATGGGAAATTGCTCAGCTTTAGCATTCATCAATTTAGTTGATTTCTCTGAGGCTTATTCATTTAGCGAGACAGATCCTTTATCAGAGTTACTGAAAAAGTCGTCAAAACCTAATGCAGGAAAGGGCTATCAAAAACACTATGAGATCAACTTTGGCCATGACCATGATATGATATGTTACAGTTTTTGCAGTCATTTAGGTCCACAACATAAAAAAGATTGTCTATTAACGATTCGTATTTATGAATTGTGCTCAACTTTAATAAATTCTATGGAAGGAAGAGTGGAAAATTTGGCATTTTTAGCTCCATGATTTATAATAAATATTATCTTTGAAAGATAATACATTAACCAGTAAGGGAGAAATGAAATTAGTATCCATTAATTGGCAATTAAAATTAAGCTCTTTACTATTTCTATAGTACAGGGTATTTGTTTAAGAATTTAAGACACTGTCAATTTGGCGGT
This sequence comes from Gammaproteobacteria bacterium, assembly GCA_028282395.1. The sequence continues at coordinate 4,375 of JANQHY010000016.1, read as the reverse complement.
GTCTTATTTCTCAGCCATTGAGATCCAAAGTAAAATGATAGTATGGCGTTACACACCATTTTCTCACTAAACCATTCAACTAATAATAGTAATATATTTGATTTTTTAAAATAAATAATTGTTATTAGGCCTGTGAATTAGGCGGATAACTGGTTTAACCCTACTATATTGCTGCATTAGAGTATAAGCATAACTATGTGAACCAAGGTACTTTTACCTGTGGATAACTACTGCCTTGCCAGAATCTTTTTTTTATCCACAAGCTCTTAACACTAACAAAGCCGTGTTGTTCACAGAGTTGTTAGGCCTTATCACCGTCTTGTTATCCTGATTGGTTCGGAGTAATCTTTGTATCCTTATTTGAGTTTCGGATCATTGTCTTTTAGTGATTGGTCATTGGTGAGAGAGGTTGTAAATCATGTCAGATGTTTGGAGTGATTGTCTGAAAATGTTAGAAGCCGATCTATCCACGCAAGAGTTTGCCACCTGGATCCGCCCTCTCAACGCCCAGCAGAATGATGACAAACTGGTATTATACGCCCCTAATCGCTTTGTTTCTGATTGGGTTTCGCAACATTACCGCCAGCGCATCCAAGAGCTTCCTGTCCTGCGTAGCCTACAGTTACTCGTTGATATTGTTGTTGGAGAAGCCACTCCTAAACACATAGCTCCTATTAAACAACGATCTGTTCCTGTTGTACCTGTGCCCCATAACGGGGTTGCAACTCACTTTGTGCATGATAGTGGTCTTAATCCTGCTTTTACTTTTTCTAGCTATGTTGAAGGTAAATCTAACCAATTGGCACGTGCTGCTGCACAACAAGTCGCCGAGAATCCTGGTAAAGCGTATAATCCTCTATTCTTATATGGTGGCGTTGGCCTGGGGAAAACGCACTTAATGCATGCTATTGGTAATGCTATTTTGTTAGAAAACCCAGATGCTCGCATTTTATATTTGCATTCAGAACGTTTTGTTGCTGATATGGTAAAAGCATTACAAAATAATGCTATCAGCGAATTTAAGCAATATTATCGTACCGTTGATGCATTGTTGATTGATGACATTCAGTTTTTTGCTGGGAAGGATCGTTCTCAAGAAGAATTCTTCCATACTTTCAATGCCTTAATGGAAGGATCACAGCAAATTGTTATGACCTGTGATCGCTATCCAAAAGAAATCAATGGCATGGAGGAGCGATTAAAATCACGCTTTGGCTGGGGATTGACTGTTGCGATTGAGCCTCCGGACTTAGAAACTCGTGTGGCTATTTTAATGAATAAAGCAAATCAGTATGACATCAAACTAAAGCCTGAAGTGGCCTTCTTTATTGCTAAACGCATTCGTTCTAATGTGCGAGAATTGGAAGGGGCGTTAAAACGAGTCGTAGCGCATGCTAATTTCACGGGTCATGATATTACTATTGATTTCATTCGCGAAGCACTGAAGGATTTGATTAATTTACAAGACCGGTTGGTAACGCTCGATAATATTCAGAAGACCGTGGCTGAATATTTTAAGATTAAAGTGTCCGATTTGTTATCAAAACGCCGTAATCGTTCAGTTGCCCGACCTCGCCAAATTGCTATGAAACTATCAAAAGAACTAACAAATCATAGTTTACCGGAAATTGGTGAAGCTTTTGGTGGACGTGATCACACCACAGTGTTACATGCTTGCCGTACTATTGATCAGTTAGTCTCATCCAATCATGAGATTGCTGAAGATTATGCTAACCTAATACGCATATTATCGACTTAGGAGATCCCCTTAATGAAGTTTGCTGTTGATCGTGAAACCTTGATTAAACCGTTACAGTCATTGGTAAGTGTGGTGGAGAAACGCCATACTATGGCCATTTTGGGTAATATTCTCTTCAAGTTGGCAGGTCATCAACTTATCCTGACAACAACAGACTTAGAAGTTGAGCTATCAGCCAACATTACGTTGGAAAAATCTTATAATGAGTCAGCTATTACTGTACCTGCCCGTAAGCTATACGATATTGTGCGCAGCTTACCTGAAGGTTCGGAAATTACCTTTGCACAGGACAAAAATCGTTTTATTGTCAGCTCTGGACATAGTCGCTTTACTTTATCCATGCTGGATGCAGCAGACTTTCCTTCAGTAGATGGCAAGGTGGGCGACATTCAAGTACAAATTCCACAGTCTACTTTTGCTAGTCTGTTAAAAAGAACCTATTTTGCTATGGCGCAACAAGACGTGCGTTATTTCTTAAATGGTATGCTTTTTGAGGTAACAGATAAAACGCTACGTGTTGTCGCCACCGATGGTCATCGCTTGGCGATGTCAACTGAACCACTGCCAGCGTCAGTTAAAAGTAAGGCTCAAGTGATCATTCCCCGTAAAGCCATCCTAGAATTAGTGCGTCTAGTGGATGAACAAAGCGATGAACTGGTAACTTTAGCGTTGGGCAGCCATCATATACAGGTTACTTTGCCTAATTATCAATTTATCTCTAAGTTATTGGATGGTCGTTATCCTGATTATAATCGCGTTGTGCCGACACCTGGTAGTAATTTGATGGTAGCTAATAAAGAGCAATTACGTTGCGCTCTGCAACGTACTGCTATTTTATCGAATGAGAAATATCGTGGTGTACGACTAATTTTTAATGATACAACTTTGCGCTTATTAGCCAATAACCCTGAGCAAGAAGAGGCACAAGACGAGATCGCAGTCACTTATGAAGGTCAACAGCTAGAGATAGGTTTTAATGTGAGTTACCTTTTAGATGTGCTCAACGCTATTGGAGGTGATGAGGTCAAAATTGTGCTGAATAATAGTAATAGCAGTGCTTTGATACATGATGCTAATTCGCAAGCCTCAATTTATGTTGTGATGCCGATTAGGCTTTAGAAACCTTGACCTGAAGCGACTTTAGGGTGATTATCGGCACAATATGATAAGATATCCAGGTTAACCCACGTGCTTACTGCGCTAGAGTTGCATCAATTTAGAAATTGGCCTACAGCCACACTGCAGTTTGACACACAAGCCAATCTGTTTACTGGTGGTAATGGAGTCGGCAAGACAGCCTTGATCGAAGCCATCTATTTCTTATTCTGTGGCCGCTCATTTCGCACCAACGTTACTGAGCGGATGATTATGCATAACCAACCTTGCTTTCGTTTGGTTGCGCACTTTATTGATGATAAAGGTAAGCACGTCCTTGGCGTAGAACGTGATAACCGAGGACAAAGCAAACTGAGACTTAATGGTGTCCGACTACCGCGCCAGCTTGATATATTACAACGCTTTGCAGTGCAATTATGTGCGCCGGATCAAGCAGATTTATTCCATGACGGTGCCAAAGTGAGACGGCAATTTTTAGATTGGGGGGTATTCTACCATTTCCCTGCATTTGTCAGTATCTGGCAACGCTATAATAAGGCATTACGCCAACGCAATGCCGCCCTAAAACAGGGATTACCCAATAATGTGGTGACCAGTTGGGATTCTCTATTGACAGACTTAGCACAAATTATTGATGAAATGCGCAGTGCTTATGTGGCGTTGATCCAAGAAGCGCTTGATGAAATGATGGCCGATTTTATCACCACACATAATGTGACCCTGTCATACTATCGTGGCTGGCCACAAGGTGTTTCGCTGGAGTCGGTATTCGCTGAGCATTTAGACCAGGATCGTCGTCAGCATTATACTGGCATGGGAGCACAGCGTGCTGATTTACGCTCTAAAGTAGGTAAAAGACCCGTGCAAGAGGTGCTGTCACGGGGGCAGCTTAAAGTATTGAGTTATGGGCTTAAGCTGGTTCAAGGCCAACTATTACAACAAATTGGCCGTCGTTGCCTATATTTAATGGATGATTTTAGCTCTGAACTCGATGATCAGCATCAAACACTAGTGATGCATAAGCTCCGTGAAATATCAGCACAAAGCATTATTACCAGTATTACACCTTTAGACAGTACAATATTAGCAGCCGACGCACAGCGTAGTATTAGATGTTAGTCATACCCTTAGCAAAATTAAAGGCAGGAACTGTATTGAGCTGATTTGCTGTGTTGATATTTGGCATGTCATGCGCAGCCAATCCTGTGCTAAAAAACCACACTAACGGGGTAAAACAAATCACACAGAAAAAGGGAAGTAAATTATTTTTATTAGTCATAACCTTACCTTCGGGTTTGAAAGTGTTTTCAGGTTAATATTAGACATGATTTGGTTTTTTTTAATAAATACTTAGTTATTTACCTCGACTTTAAGCGATATTGTGTTTTGTCATTAGCAGACTCTAGAGGGTGTCGTCAAATTAATTTCATCCATAGATTAAGCTATTAGAACGTATATAATTCGTGGTGTTGAGAGCGATTTATGTTAATGGAGTAACTA
>JANQHY010000268.1 GCA_028282395.1 Gammaproteobacteria bacterium | reverse complement strand
GTTTTGGTAGTGGCAACAACGGATAGGGGCAGCTTAGCTGCTTATAATGATAGCCTTGTTAAGCAAGGCTATTTTTTTGCCTAATAATAAATCTTGGTCTAGCCATAAGGCGATAACTATTTTTAAATCCACCCGACGTCCCGCTAGACCCAAACTGTGTCGTTCTGCGGCTTCTCCGCGGGAAGACGGCTTTTGGGGGAAGTCGATGCTTCTCTTACTCCTGGTCATATTTAATAGAGAATTCATCAAATAGCTGGAGTGGCACATCATTAGCAGTTAGCGCCGTGACTTCAGCGGCATCAGGGCCATGCTGCAGCCAACGATGAAGTTGGTCAACCTGCTCAGCTTTGCCGCAAGCCATCACTTCAACATCGCCATTCGCTAAATTGCGCACCCAGCCAGTCAATTTCAGTGCTTTTGCCTGCTGCTCTGTACTAGCGCGAAAAAAAACGCCTTGCACCCGTCCCGAGATGATAAAATGACGTCCTATTCTCATCATTGCCTCCTTGCTTTATCAGCGTTTCCTTGCCAAAGCCATGCCATCACCAACAGGAACCAATGATAGCTCAATACGTTCATCAGTTTGCATGATATTTAGCGTTTCGCGGATGGCCATGGTATTTTTATCCTGTATTGTCTGATCAACCACCTTGCCACCCCATAACATATTATCAACGATAATCAATCCACCATGACGAATCAATTGTAGTCCTTGTTCATAATAGTCAGGATAGCCACGTTTATCTGCATCAATAAAGATAGCATCAAAAGATCCCTGCTGCCCGTTTTCTAGCAGTTTTGCTAAAGTATCTTGGGCCGGTGCGATATGAAGTGAGATTTTATCCGCAACATCCGCACGCTGCCAGTGGTCACGTCCCATAAATGTCCAGTGTTCGTCAATATCGCAGGCAATCACCTCACCATCATCAGGTAGCGCTAGCGCCATACCCAACGTGGCACAACCAGTAAAAACGCCAACTTCAATCACGCGGCGGGCATTAATCAATTTGAGCAAAAAAGTGATGAAACTAATCTGGTCAAGGTGTGTTGACATGCGGCCACAGGACAGCTGGCGAGTTGAATTGACTAGCTCAGTGAGTATAGGGTGAGGGTGCATGGCTTGAGTAATGATATAATTTTGAATTTGTTCAGTAAATTCAACTTGATTAGACATTTTCTCTCTCCACGAATTTTTTATTTCACAAATGATAGTCTTTATAGTATTGAACTATAATGCACTGCATTATAATATAGATGATCTAAATAAGCGAGTATCTAGGGTGATTATGATGACAATGCAGATTAAATCCGTAGTGACAGCCTGGCGTAAAGCCGCATCGTCCCTAAGGGGACGGTTGAAGCCGGCCATCCAGGCACACCATTTAACCAAAATGGATGGTAAAATTATAATGATTATTAAGCGTAGTAAGGCTTGTACAAAAGCAGAATTAGCGCAACTGCTCATTTGTGAACCGGCATCGTTAACACGTTCATTGGATAGACTGGTTGAGCAAGGGTTGGTTTACCGTTTTACTGACGCTGATGATAAACGATTCGTGCGCATTGCGTTAACTGAGCATGGCGATGCTATCGCTAAATCCGTTAAAAAAGTAACCGTAGCAACATGGCGTAAGGCGCTGAAGGGAGTTTCACCGCGTGATTTAAGTGGATTTTTAACGGTTTTGGATAAAATCGTTGATAATCTTGAGAATCATGAATAAGCACTATGTCATCTTTCACAATAAAAGAGGATAAGTTTACTCATCAGCCAATGCTATTTGGTATGGCTGTCACCCTGTTTTTTATCTGTGGTTTTATTACTGTCCTCAATAGTTTGCTCAGCCCCGCACTTAAGCAGCATTTTCACTTAAATTATACACAAGCCATGCTGGTGCAGTTCTGTTTCTTTTTAACTTATGCCGTTATGTCTCTGCCGATGTCGTGGCTAGTAAATAAATTATATTATAAGCGTAGTATTTTATTAGGGTTGGTGATTATTATATTAGGCTGTCTGATTTTTATTCCAGCACAGAAATATGATCATTATCCTATTTTCTTAATGGGTCTATTTATTTTAGCTGCTGGTGTAGTGATGTTGGAAGTGGCGGCGAATCCGTTAACAACATTAATTGGAGGTGTTCATACAGCTTCGGCGCGATTGACTTTTGCGCAAAGTGCCAATCCACTTGCTGCGCTAATTGCACCACTGATTATAGGTCATTTAATTATTCATGGTGATTTTATTCCAGTGTATGTTGTCATTGCAGTAGTGATTGCTATTGTAACGGTTATTGTCAGTTTTCAGCGTATGCAACTGAGTAGTGATGTTATTAATACAGTAACCGCACCTGCTGATACTTCTGCGCCATTGTTGCCATGGCGTGATGTTACGCTGATATTTGGACTATTGGCAATGTTTGTTTATGTCGGTGCTGAAATTGGTGCGGGGAGTTTATTGGTAAATTATCTTCATCTGCCTAATGTTGCTAACATGCCATATAGTCAAGCCAGTCGTTACCTGTCATTGTATTGGGGTGGTATTATGTTGGGACGGGTGATTGGCGGCTACTCATTAATTAAAAATTCTGCGGCTAAATGGCTACGTACTGCTGCGATCATCAATATGCTGCTACTGATTGTTGTGATTGTCGCGACAGGGCATACGGCGATGTGGAGTCTGTTAGCATTAGGGCTTTTTAATTCTACCATGTTTCCCTCTATTTTTGCTTTGTCGGTTAACCACCTGCCAAACGCCAAAGCGCGTAATCGTGCTAGCGGTTATTTAATTATGGGGATTGTTGGTGGGGCTATCATTCCGGAAATACAGGGTTATTTAGCTGATCAAGTTGGTTTGCAGCGCTCATTTCTGTTGCTTATTGGTTGCTATGTTGTGATTGCGTTATTTGCCCAACATATTGTTAAACGTCGTCTGCCGATAAAACCAAGTAATTGGCAAACATAGGGGGCGTAATGGCAAACAGTAGTAACCGCTTTACTCATATTATTTTTGATTTTGATGGCACGTTATTTGATACAGCTCCAGCCATTGTTTTCTGTTTGAAAAAAGCATTTAGCGAAATGGGCTACGAAAATGAGAAAATTGATGGAGCAATAGCAGAGTTTTTTGCTAAGGGAATTGACCTAAAGACAATTGCTTGGCAGTTGCTCCCAGCGCAAGTTCGTAATCAGCAGGGTATTGAAGAGCTGATGAAACATTATCGCGCACTTTATCAAAAAGAGTGGATGCAGTATGGAAAAATATTTTCAGATGTGCAAGCGGTAATCAAATCGCTTGCACAGCAACAGATGAAAATTATTATTGTTAGTAACAAAGGTGAAACAGCGATTGAACAAGCGCTGGCAGCTTATCAGTTGTCGCCTTATGTTTGCTGTATTGTTGGAGATCGTGCCGGAATCAAAAAGAAGCCAAGTAGTGAATGTTATGAACGTATTATTCAATCACAGTTCCCAACTATTGTGCCTGAGAAAACGTTGATGGTTGGTGATAGTTTAGCAGATGGCTATTTTGCTCGTAATGTTGGCATGAGATTCTGTTGGGCGGAGTATGGCTATGGCGACAAGCAGCAAATTTATCAATTGTGCCAACCAGATTATGTTATTAATAATTTAAGAGAATTATATACAACATGTTGCGAAACACATTCAGAGCTTGACTTTTAGGGCGTATAATGTGACAACATGAGAACGAAAAATGGTGAGTGTAGATGACCAAGATTGATCAAGCCTATATAGGGAGTTAATTGCAGTATGAGCGAGGAAAGAGTAATTGATTATGTGACAGGTAAAGAGCTTCGTGCCACACCTGAAGAGCAGTACAGACAAGAGTTTGAGCACATATTGGTTGATGACCTTGGATACCCAAAAGAGTTAATCGCAATCGAATTTCCCATTCAACGTGGTAGCGAAAAAGTAAGAGAGCGTGCTGATATTGTCGTTTTTAAAAGTAAACGCCATAAACAAGATAACATTGACATTATAATCGAAATAAAAACACCAAAAGGGAGTTTTGATAATCAACTACTTGCGTACGCAACAGCGACAACAGCAGTTTATACAGGTTGGTATGCTGGAATAGAGGAGAAAAGTGCCGGGCCATATTTCTTCTATAGAGATCTAAAGAAAGATCCTACTAAGTTCAATTCCTTAGCCTCATTGCCGCGATATGGTGAAACCTATGAAACAATCGGCCAGTATCGCAAGAGCGATCTAAAGCCGGCAAAAGATTTAAAAATACTATTTAAACGCATACATCATAAGTTGTACGGCTCAGGGCCAATAAAACGTGAAGAGAAGGTTGCTCAAGAAGTTATAAAAATTATTTTCTGTAAAATTCTCGATGAACTTTCGCCGGAAGAGTTTTGTAGTTTTAGGGCAACATCAGAAGAGATTGATTCAAAAAAAGGCCAGAAAGCCGTTAAAAATAGAATCGATGCGCTATTTTCTGAATTGCTGCTTGATCCGGATTTTGGCAGATTATTTAAAAATGAGCATATCGAATATGATCCTGAGTGGGTGACCTATATTGTTTCTCAACTTCAAGGAGTTGGATTGTTTCACGAAGAGACAAATACCGATGCGCTAGGTGATGCGTATGAGATATTTCTTCCTTCTAGCCTTAAAGGTGAGAGCGGACAGTTTTTTACGCCTAGAGAAGTGGTGAGATTTGCCATTGATATTATTGCCCCTTCATTTAAGAAAAAAGAGATAATAATGGATCCAGCTTGTGGTTCGGGCGGGTTTTTAACAGTTGCAATTGAGTACTTAAGAAAAGAGATAGAAAAAATTTACAAAAACAGAGGGTTCACAAAAGATAAATTATATATGATGTTAAAGGATCACTCAGCAAAATGCATCTATGGAGCGGACATTGAGCCATTGCTCTATAAGATTGCTAAATCGTATATGGCAATTATAGGGGATGGAAAAAGTAATATTTATAGCTTTGACTCATTATTACCTATTGAGCAATACCCATCTGAATTTAATGAGAAGATCAAGCCCGGTAGTGTCGATGTTATCACCACCAATCCACCATTTGGAACGAAAATAGATGATGTTCGTGACTTCGTATTGGAAAAATTTGATTTAGGTCATCGAATTGTAGAGGGTGTTGCAACGAATGAATTATTAAGTGGTCAAGACCCGGATAAGTTATTTCTCGAAAGAGATCTTACATTCTTAAAAGAGCCCAGTGGGAATAATCGTGGTGGAAGGATGGTAATTGTTCTACCTCGCCAGAATTTGTCAGGAACTCAGCAGGCAAGTGTTGAGTTGAGAAAATGGTTGCTTAAACAAGCAAGAATTACAGCAATCGTTGATCTGCCCAGAGAAGCATTTCAACCACACACAGGAACGAAAACATCTTTAGTATTTCTTGAAAAGGTTAAGAATCCTGAGGAGGATTATCCTATTTTCATGGCTGTTTCTGAAGCGGTAGGGCATGACAGAAGAGGTAACCCAATCTATCGAAAAGACGATTCTGGCAAATTTGTATTGGATGAAGAGGGCAATCCTATTATTTGGAATGACCTGCCAAAGATAAAAGAGCAATGGGATAGGTATCAACAAGGTAATAAGCCTAATTCAATCACACCAAGCTGTTTTGTTGTTAACGCTAAGAGTCTTAGAGATGACCCCTCTTGTCGTATTGATGCCTGGTATTGGGATCCGAATAAGAATGACCTAGCAAAAAGTCTCATGGACTACACGGGTAGCGATATAGCTGAAATAGTGAATCTAGGTGACCTCGTTGTGAACCGAGGTATTTTTTATCCGGGAAGGCATAAACGTAACTATGTAAAAAATACCGATAAGAGTTTGCCATTTTATTCTGGTACACAGATTTTACAGATACGTCCATTTGATGTTAAGTATCAGCCGGCGGACTATAAACCAGCGAGCAACCATGTGGTTGAGAAAGATTGGATACTCATCACTCGATCAGGCTCTACAGGAAGAGTAGTGATTGTCGATGATGAATTGGATGGGGTGATGATTACCGAACATGTTATTAGGGTAATTATTGATCCATCTTTAATTGATCCCTACTATGTTTACGCTTATTTGGCATCTGAGAATATCGGAAAAGTCTTGATGGAGAAAGGGATATACGCTTCTGTGGTTGACCATATATCGCCAGAGTTTGTGAGCACTATTCCAATTCCAAGATTAAAGCCGGATATTGAAAAGAGGATTGCCGATGCAGTGCGCCAAGCTGAAGGAAAGAGAACCCAGGCTAATCAAATACTAAAAGAGTCTATGAACTCAATTGAAGGTATTATTAACTCCTCTACAGGTATCAATTTGGATAGCTAAACATTTTTAGTGTAGTGGAATAGAAAAGGTTATAGAGATGAAAAAGTTATTTGATGCGCCCAAGCGGGAAAACCATCTGTATAGAGTTGATGTTGAGAAAACGTTATCAGGACCAATAAAAAATTTCACCGCCAATTTGACTGGAGGGAACTTGGTAATAATTGCCGGAGAGGAGGATGTCTGTCGCTATCGGCTGCAGTGGAAAGAGCAGTCTAAAGAAGAAGATCAGCCTCAGTTAACCTTAGCAGATGGCGCGCTCACTTTGCATGCAAAAGGTTTTAAACCGTTTATTGGCCAAAAAAATGCTTATGTAATCGAATTAACACTCCCAGCCCAGGTTAATATTGATGTTCGTATGTTTGCCGGTACAGTTTATATCGAGAATATTGTTGGTGCACTAGCGGTGAAATTAACAGCAGGGGACGTCAATGTGATTGGTCCAAACCAGCACAGCAATATTTCTGTTTGGGCAGGGAATATCTACCTGCATCAAGTATGTGGCAGTGTGAGTGCCAAAGTAAGATTAGGTGATGCAAAGGCGCTTTTTGCTGAAATGCCTCCAGAGGATGCTGAAGTCAACCTGTCGACTTGGTTAGGGGATGTTAGCGCAAGATTTCCTCAGGGTTTTTTATTGACAGATAGTCCAACTAAGGCTATGCCGCTGCTGCAGAATACAACGGGTGCTAAAGTAGCATTATCGGTTAAGTTGGGGGATATCAAGGTTGATGACGATAGCTGTGTTGGCGAAAGAGTGCCCACAGATAGTTAGGACCTGTCACAAAATAAGTTGAACAGCTTGCTCGACTGTGGTACCGAATCTTCGAATGCCTGAATTGAAAAAAATACTCGATATAGCAACACTATACCTGCGCTTTTTTTCAATTCAGGCGTCCAAATCTTCATCACCGCAGCCGGCCATCTGTCCAACTTATTTTGTGACAGGCCCTTAGCAAATTGCCGCGCCTCGGTTAAAATCTTTCGCTGAGAAACGCTAGAGCGTGGTTGGGATTTATCTGCGAAGCTGTTAGAA
>JANQHY010000249.1 GCA_028282395.1 Gammaproteobacteria bacterium | reverse complement strand
ATAATAACAGTTACGCCTGGTTTCTTATGAAAAGCAGCGGCAACTGCAGAACCGGTATCCCCTGAAGTAGCGACTAAAATTAGTTGCTGCTTAGTTTGTGCAATAGCTGTCATCGCTTGCGCTAAAAATTGTGCGCCGAAATCTTTGAATGACAGAGTTGGCCCCTCATAAAGATTGAGCAGAAAAAGCTTATCATCGAGTTGCGCACATTGTGGTTGAAAATTATAAGCATGTTGACAAATAGCAGGCAGATGAGATTGCAATGGATCATCAGAAAAATAACCCTGCAAACAGTTGTTGACTAAATCACTGTAGTTATCCTGCCATGTTGCTAACTGTTGTGGAAATGTTTGCGGGATAAATAAACCACCATCATCGGCCAACCCTTGGTGAATCGCTTGTGATAATGTCACGGGCGAAGATTTTTTAGCACTGCTGATAAATTTCATTCGTTCACCTCAATAATATGTGCCGCTGGTGCTGGGACAGCGCCTATCCAATACTGCGTTTGATAACCGCTATCATGACAAGCCTGCTGCATCGCTTCAGCAATAGCCTGAGCTTGTTGGGCGACTCGACACAGTGCTAAAACACTTGGACCAGAACCTGATATCACGACCACATCGGCACCAGCACGATAACCTGCCTGTTTAACTGCTTCATAATAGGGCCACAATGGTGCCCGCGCTGGCTCAATAAGATAATCGCGCATCTGTTCACAGGTTAGCGACCAAGACTTCTGATAAAGGCTGGCGATAAAAGCTGCCAAACAGCGACTTTGGCGAACATGGTCACCTAATGGCACCTGTTGTGGCAGTAACTTGCGTGCATCACTAGTACTAACCGCTATATCAGGATGAAGCAGTATTGCGGTCACATCAGGACAGGGTAGTGGAATGACCTCGGTATCACTAATACTTAACGTCATACCGCCAAATAGCGCTGGAGCAACATTATCGGGATGAATACCTCCGCTAACACTCGCCTCTGCTTGCAATGCATAGGGTAGCAACTGCTTTGGCGTAAGTGGTGTTGTTAAATAACCATTCAAAGCAACGACTCCGGCAACTGCCGAGGCGGCAGAACCACCCATCCCCGAAGCCAATGGCGTACCTTTGACAACCGTGACATCAAATCCCGCACTAACATTAATGTCTTTAAGCAGTGCAGCAATCGCAATGGTCGCAGTATTCTTATCACTAGCAAGCGGCCATTCCCCCTCGGGTGTGATGGCTTGAATCACCAGCTTATCATCATCACGCAATGTTAATGTCACTTCATCGCCTGGCTGTGGCAGTGCCATGCCTAATGAATCAAAACCAACAGCCAAATTGGCAGCAGTCGCTGGCGCCCAGGCACGAATTTTTTTTATATTACGGTTAACCAAAAGATTAGAGGTAGTCATGCCCCTCTCCCAAATAAGAAGCTAAACGTAAAAGATCAGCAAATACGCCAGCTGCGGTCACATCGGTACCAGCACCCGGCCCCTGAATCACCAATGGCTGCTGGCAATAACGTTTACTGGTAAAGATAATCATATTATCTGTGCCGCTTAAGTTCGCGAACGGATGATCTGCAGCCAACCCCTGCATGGCAACAACAATTTCCCCCTGCTGGTTGATACTGCCAACATAAGCAACAGATTCCTTATCCTGCTGGTAGTCTGCCATCTGTTTAGCAAAAGCATCATCAAATTCAACCAATCGTTGCAAAAATTCATCACGCGAACAGCTGCGTAGTGGCTCCGGAACGAGATTAATACTTTCTACTTGCGTCATCGCTGCCTCATGGCCCCACTCTCGTGCTAAACAAACCATCTTACGCGCAACATCACTACCAGAAAGATCGTCGCGTGGATCAGGTTCAGTGTAACCTTTTTCATAAGCCGATTGCACCGCCTGGGAAAAACTCATCCCTTTTGCCAAGGAAGAGAAAATGTAACTTAAACTCCCTGATACAACACCCTCTATCTTTAACAGTTCATCGCCTGTTTGTAGTAGGTCGTTGAGTGTTTTAATCACCGGCAACCCTGCACAAACTGTCGTCTCATATAAAAAATGGCGCTGCTGTTGGCGTGCCTGCTGATGCAAGTGGTGATAGTAATCCAGATCACCAGAGCTTGCTTTTTTATTCTGGGTAATAATATGAAAGCCTCTGTTGGCAAAATCGATATAGCGCTTAGCAATCTCTTCATTTGCTGTGCAATCAATGATAGCGCTATGCGGAAATTCACCATGAGAAAAGTGTTCGAGTAGCGCTTCAAGATCACTCTCCTGACCATTCTGTTGCAACTGTTGCTGCCAATCGGTCAAATCAATACTACGGTTCGACAACAACATCTGGCGCGAGTTAGCAATTGCACAGACCGATAAATTAATTCCCTCTTTTTCACGCAGTGTTGCAGCAACAGCAGCGAGTTGATTAAGCAGTGCTGATGCCACTCCGCCAGTACCAATCACTGCAATAGCAATCGTTTTATTAGATAGATAAAACCCGCCATGCAATGCACGCAGTGCTTTGAGCACATCGTTTTGCTTCACAACGACGGAGATATTACGTTCAGATGAGCCTTGAGCAATCGCTCGGATATTCACCTGAGCCTTGGCCAGTGTATGGCACATCCGGCCAGCAATTCCCAACCGTCCTGCCATCGCTTCACCAACCACAGCGACAATCGCACAATCCATCTCCAAGCTTACATCACTAACCTCACCTTGCGATAATTCTGCAGCAAAACAGCGCCGTAATGCTTGTTGGGCACGCTGCCCCTCTGTAGCCGCAACACAGAAACATATTGAGTGCTCTGAGCTTGCCTGGGTAATAAAGATCACTGAGATTTTCTCTTCACGTAGACTTTGAAATGTCCGCGCTGAAACACCGCTGACACCAAGAAGACCACTGCCAGAAAGTGTTACTAATGCCAGATGCTCAACACTTGTCAATCCACGTACTGCATACGGACAAGGTGAGGGTTCATCACTAATCACAGTTCCCGGCTCTTGTGGCGAAAAACTACTCTTTACGACAATCGGTCGTTTAGCTGTTTGTGCTGCAGCAATCATTTTAGGATGAATAATATGCGCACCAAAATAGGCCAGCTCCATCGCCTCTTCATAACTGACATGTGGCAGTGGAAAAGCGGTACGCACCCATTGAGGATTTGCACTGTAAATTCCTGGACGGTCAGTCCAGATAACTAACTGCTCGGCCTCACACAGTTCAGCGACCCATGATGCAGAGACATCACTACCATTACGATCTAAGAGTGTCAGCTGACCTGTCGCGGTAGCTGCAATAAACCCGGTTACCACACAGACCTGGTCCTGCTTGGCAGCAGTGGCGGTTTGCCAGGCCTGGCGACTCTTTTCCCACAGGCAACCCTGAATACCCTGTTCGTTCTGGGTATAGAGAAACTGTGAGGCATCAAGCCAGGTAGCTGGTTGTGTTTGATTACATAATGCAGCAAAGATACGTGCCGACCAACGTTCGCCAAAAGAGAGCACTGCTGCTGCCTGCTCAGCAGAGTAGTGTTTTACCAGCGTGATACTATGCAGAATTGCGCCAATCTTCTCTCCATGCTCTTGTAGTGCTTGCAGCAGGACTTTATGGCTATTATCAGTAATCAATTCAGTAATCAACTCCTGGTGTTGATTAATTACTATCTGAAGTGGCGCAGCATAATCATCACCGCCACATGCACAATCTAATAGCTGCTGCAGGGCCTGGGTAACACCACCCACAGCAGAGACGACAACCACATGAGGCGTTGTCGGTAACAACGCTCGTGCATTCAAAAACCGCTCACTATTCGCCAGTGAGCTACCCCCAAACTTATGAACTACTGGAAAATTCATTATGACAGTCTCTCTCTTTTTAATTTAGAACGCCCGTATTATACACGAGTTTTGCTGTTGCGAAAGCTGCTAGCAAGCTTTATCAGAAGAGCAACTTCTATGTGCAGCATGCCTCATCCAGAGCCCCTGCTCAGATAACAAATCTCCTGCGCATTGGTCAAAAAGTTGCTTATATTGCAGCTCCCACCCTCTATATTATTCAGGATAGTAACAGTATTGATCTGTTTGATCGTCACCATCATCATTGATGAATTCACGCAAATGGCTATACGTTATCTCCTCACCATCAAAGAAAGCATTTTTTTCAGAAAAAAAATGAAATACTGGCAGCATAGTTTTTTCTTCGGCGGATAAATTCTCCCTACTTTTATTAGCTTTCCGTAGTTTGTTCATGATAGATAGAAAATAGCGACCACTATCTGTCTCTTTTTCTTTAGAAGAAAAATACATAGCCCTCGGTTTTAAAATATTTCTCAATATAGCTTTGAGAAATCTGGAATATAACGCTTCATCCATAATAGGCATCTGCTTGCAATGTGCTCGCCTAGGCTGTTTTAGATCAGTATTAGGCACCTGTCGCATTGCAACTACAGACCTGAGCAGAACTGTCAAAGACCACTCTTTTCGATTAGATAAAAACCCAAAAGTTAGAAAACTTTTTAAACGCAACCAGAAACTGGTATGCGCCTTCAGATGGAATAAGAGTGTAGTTAAACTCATTAACCGCTGGTTGATCTCCTGATTAGAAACCTCTTCCTGACTATTAGCTCTTCTTTGAACTACCCTCCTCTGACGAGGCTTTACATGGATTTTCTCTTCTCTTTTTTCTTTAACATTGTAGAACATTGTTATTTTAGACATTGAATAACAGGGAAATGCAGGATGCTCCGGCTTCACACCGCAAGGGTCTAACAGTTCCTCTAAGTTATCAACTGCAGGAGGCCGTATTTCCAGGGAAACGCCATTCTCATCATGCATTTCACTTGATTGATACGTATAGGTTTCATTTTTCACGCGCTCATTAATTCGAAAACCTTGCTTTTTATAGAACCCCAAATTAGTTGGCGCAGACTCCAAAACAATGGAATCAACTTTTTTCTCATCCGCAAAGGTTTTAATTTTATTCAGCATGCTGGCGCCGATACCTTTTCTTTGACTATTAAGATCGACAGCCACATCACAAATATGAAGCACTGTATCGGAAAAAAAGTATTTCTTTTCTATTGTAAAAAGCAAAAACCCTTTTATCTCGCTATTTTCTTCTGCCAACAAGACATGAAGCTTTCCAGGATTCTGCTTCTCGGAAACTTCAAGAAATTCTATAAGATTTTTTCTGGTAAAAGAAATTGAACCCAGAACTCCATTAAGCTCATAACGATCAACTGGAATCTCTATGTCAGCTATTCGCTGTTTTGCAGACTTATCCAGCTCGCTATAGGGGCGTATACGACATTTATACAATGCACGTCCACTCATCATTACTACCTGTCTCCTAATTTATTAATTTTTTCAACTACTAGAAAGAGCAGGGCAGATAAAACCACCCACCCACACTATGCGTTATCGCCACCTCTATTCCCTAAATAGCATGACTATAAAAAATAGAACAACTATCTTATATCATTATCCAATAATTAGCTATACGCTCATCTCTTTGACATAGCTATTTAAGTACTTCAAACTTTTACCATTAGGATAATTTATTACTAATCCACCAAACAGTGAGACTAGACATTGATAGAGAAAATTGATAGAACTTTACTCTAAACCAATTGCTGAACAGCATGGCAATTAAGCGTAGTGATTAGCTAACATAGCGGGATAAATATGAGAACCAGAATCAAAATTGGCATGACTGTAATTATATTTTTATTGGTTTTCATTTTCATTTACACTATATCCCTACAGAATACATCTCATAAAACTGTGGCATGGAAGAATCTTAATCTTACTAAGGTGTTGCAAGATACTATCAAGAAATATGACATTCCTGGTGCCGTGATGGCAATCACATTGGATAATGGCAAGACACTCATTTATAAAGCCGGTTACGCCCAACTTGCTCCGAAAAAACCAATCGCTAATGGCCAGCTTTTCTTTATTGGCAGTCTAACTAAACTTATTACTGTGGTTACCATCATGCAGTTGGTGCAAAACCATGTTATCACGCTTAATGATACCCTAGCGAAAATAGCCAAACAGTACCCGCAGAGCACATTGAATAACGTGGTTACTCGACACCCCTATTTACGCACAATCACACTAAGAGAATTACTAAACCATAGCAGTGGACTCCACGCAGCCATTAACTCAGCTGAATTTGCAAAGCTATTTAACCAAGCCCCACTTAAAGTATGGACACATCAGGAACTTATTGATCTGTCCTTATCGCAAACGCCCTATTTTACCCCAGGCACCCCTGGCAAATTTCATTACACCAGCGTGACCTATTACATAGCCGGGATGGTTATTGCCGCTGTTACACATAAACCTGCCGCAAATGCTATCGAACAATTATTACAGCAAGCTGGTTTAAAACACACATATGTTCCCCAGATGAATCAAACTATCCCGCAATCGATAAAATCAAAGTTGGCTCAAGGTTATATGACCCCAAAACAGCCGGAGAGCTGGACAATGTCCATGATACCAACTGTTGATAAAAACTTTTCACAAGTCCAGTATAGAAATAACGGCAATAAGATTACACTCTATAATTTAACAAAGTTGAGTGAAAATCATATGCACTCTTCATTTCCAGCTGGGGGTATTATCTCTTCGCCCGCTCAAATCAGTCTGTTTTATCATAAACTCTTTAACGGCAAATTACTCACTGCAAAAGCAGTTAAACAAATTACTACTGGCATACCTGTTAAACCAGACCTATATTATGGGCTGGGGTTATGGATAACCCATCTTAAATCACATGATGACATCACAGCTTACTATCACGGTGGTGAGATGCCAGGTTATAGAGCGATAGCAGTCTATATTCCCCGTTATAATATTGCCTTATCAATTATGACTAACCTCGAAACATCACACCTTGACTCATTGACTAAAGATCTGACAGCCACCATTCTAAATCAAATTTTGCCGCAATAGCGCTTACGAAAGGCTATGTAAAAAAGGAAATAATAATAAGCGTTCTATAAGTTCATATCTTTGACATCGCTGTTGCAGCAGTGTAGAATGCTGCGGAATTAATAACTTAGGCGCCAGATAGACGATCTGGAAAACTCAACCAATCAGAGAGGTAGCATGTCAGCAGATCAGCAACTGCAAAATAACCGTACCCACCAAAACAACCGCCCTTATATGGCGTGGATTATTTGGGGACTCGCTGCCTCATTCTTCTTTTCTGAATATTTTGCCCGGGTTTCTCCCAGTGTTATGACTGAAGGATTGATGCATGATTTTGGCGTCACGGCCTTCGCTTTAGGCGCACTTGCCTCATTCTTCTACTATGCCTATGTAGGGATGCAGCTACCCGTTGGAATGCTGATGGATCGTTATGGCTGCCGCCGCCTACTAACTGGCACAGCAATACTCTGTGGTCTTAGCTGTCTTCTGTTTGGTAGCGCAAAGAATCTCTATGTTGCTGAACTAGCGCGTTTTATTATGGGATTTAGTGCCGCTTTTGCTTTTGTTGGAGCATTGAAATTGGCTAGTGAATGGTTCCCTGCCGCACGATTTGGTCTACTCGCCGGAATGACACAGGGACTAGGGATGCTAGGTGCTTCAGTAGGTGAGGGACCAGTTGCACTATTAGTCGACCATGCTGGCTGGCGCTACAGCATGCTCATTATGGGCTTTATACTGCTTATCATTGGTGTTTTAATGTGGTTTATCATTAAAGACCATCCTCTTGGAGGAGTTAACCGCTCTATTTTAGCCACAACAAAAAAACCTTATTCACTTCTACGCAGTCTTATTATTGTCATGAAAAATCCCCAAACCTGGCTCAATG
>JANQHY010000197.1 GCA_028282395.1 Gammaproteobacteria bacterium | reverse complement strand
TAATAAAAGTGGACATTTAATCTGATATTTCATGATGATGTAACAAATACTAAGGGGGTGTCTATGTTTAGGAAATGGTTATTTGGTAACGCTACTCCTGTTGAAGAGCCGGGCCGTACTCCCTCTACCAATAAAGTTATTACAAAGCGCTTGCAATCCCCATTAGGTGACAATGATCACATTACCCCTTATCATGCGCGCTCTATTGATTTTAATACACCTTTAAAGACCTCCTCAGAATATTTGGATGGAAAGCAACGAATACCTGACTCTGACCAAGGACTGCTTGATGATGAGGACGACGACGAAGTCATTGATAAAGGTACTGGAACTGACCCTGGTTATGTACGTAAAACATGGTCGATATTTTTCGCTATTGTTTGCGCACTTATATTTGCTGCTGTTGCTGGTTATGCATTGATTTCTTTTGTTTTTCCACCACTGTGGTTGCTCAATATAGCAGCTCTAGTCGGTTACCTAGCGCTTGATGCAGTAGCAGCGGGTATTGCTGCAGTAATGGGATATTTTACATTTAATAAGCTCTATGATGCGTATAGCCTTAACTGGAAGAAGGCTAGTGTTATGGCGGTGCTGGCAATAGTTACGGCGGCTGTGCTATTTACAGTGATATCTGTTATATCTGGTGGGCTTTTCCCGCTACTATCTTCAATCGTGCTAGGCGCAGGGCTTCTTTTCTCTACACTTTCAACATTTGTATTTGGGCTATCACTTTGGTCAATCCTTAAATTTGGTATGAATAAGGTAGATGGCGATGCTAATGATTCTATTCAGTCGATCTCTTTTTACCCTGCAGATATAGTTGATTTTGATAATATAGACAACAGTCCATTCTTGTCTGATAATTCAATTGATTCAAACCTTACTGAAGGTGATTCTTATCGTATTTTTTACGGTGAGATAATGAAAGAATGTATGACGCCTAAAGACTCTTTTGGCGCAGCAGAGTCAAATAAATTTAGTGCCTATTTTACGCCAACAAGGGATGACAGTATTGAGAAGATGACATTTAATGATCATAAATATGATGAGTTTATTAAACTGTTTGAAGATAAGATCGAGTTAGTAGAGAATAGTGGCAACGATAAAGCGTTTGTGCAATTTCTCCATGAGAAAATTCTATTATTAAAAACACCTGAATATGAAGAGCTATTTAGGCAAGAGATGGAATCTTTTAATAAGGAGAAATATACGCCTTTAATCGCTAAATTTTCCGATGAGACGAAAAAATTTCCTGATCATCAATTATGGTTTAATAAAACTATCGCATTATTTGATAAACAGGACTTTGCTAAACAATATGATCACTTTATGAAATCGTGGGACCAGATAAGCAACCAATCTTATGATGACAACAGTACCACTAATCAAGCTTATGACGACCAAAATAGCATTAATAATGCGCCAAATTAATTATTGCTAATTGTTCCTTTATAGTATTAACAGTGCAACAGCTGTTCTCCCTTCGGCCATCAAGACATTAAAGGTGCGACAAGCGGCAGCGGTTGTCATCACTTCAACACCAATCCCTTGGCATAGCAACTGTTGGCTTAGACTGACAGAGAGCGAATGGTAATGCTCACCACTACCGATAATCACAATAGAAGGGGCAAGTTTTATGATCTGCTCGATATGATGGGGTTGAATCTCAGAAACAGATGTTGGCAGTGTATCGTCACATTGTAGATGGTTGTTGGCAATGAGTAGTGTTTTACGATAGCAGTTGTCATTGATGACAATACCATCAGGTTTATAGGAGTCAATAGTATAGGCGCTGTCATCACTATTAACGGGCGTTAGCTTTATCATCACATTTTCTCTCTACAGGGACGAACATCTACCAGAGTAGCTTTTTAAATAGAATATTACAACTCTTATGGCAGTGAAATCCCAGCAAATATGTCCATATAATATACAATTATAACAATTTGCCAGAGTAATGCTCATAGCAAATGAATGTTAAACAGGAACGCAGGAGGTTGATATGGCTAGTGAATTTTTTTCGAAGGCTGGTAGGAAAATCAAGCAGCATCGCTTTGGTTTAGCTTTGGCTGCGGCCGTTGTCGTTGGTTTTGTCGTCTATCCATTAGGCATTATGATTGCGACCGGTACGGCGGTCTATATCTTGTGGCTAGTGCTGTCGGCATTGGTGGGATTTGTTGGCGGTGAGCTTATTAAGTGGCTAAGTACACGATTTCTACAATGTTTCTCAAAAAAATGGGGTGAACCCATTATTGCTCATTTAAGTGATTGTATGGCGGTCGGGGCACTATTTCTTGTCGCCTCATTCTTTTTTCCCCCTTTGGCAATTCCAGGCATACTTTTCCTTACTGGTCCAATGGTAGTTAATGGTATTGCTTTTCTTGTTGGAGCAGCGATTACAGGAATTTTAAAGATTTTTCGCTATTGTTTTTGTCCACCGGCGGCCTCTAATCGCTCTCTTCCAGACGATTTTGGCATTTCCGATAGTAGTCTGAGTCGAGAGCAGCGACAGAATAATCTATCTCATCAGAATGATGATATAAATAGAACAGGAATAACTACTGAGGAGCAGAAAAGTAATGTTATGAATGGAAATGAGAGAGTAAATGATGAGATTGACGATATGGATGATAAGTTAATGGAGAATGAAAAATTATTACCTAAATACTCTAAACAATCTTCTAATGCGTTAATGTCAGATAAGATTATGGATCATGAAAATATTAAAGAATTTGTTGATGAATTAACCGAAAAAGAGAAGTTATTATCTCAACAGCACAATCTTAATAACCGTCCTAATAATATCAATATTCCTTCTGATGCCCCGTCCCTTTCTAACAACAAGAATTCAAGTGGAAGGGTTTATACGCCTAGCACACCCCATACAGTTTTTACGATGAAATCAGAGTCGATAAAGAAAACTTGGAAAGATTGGGGAATATTTAAGTGTTGTAGATGCTGTCGTGGCGATGATTCCTATGATCCATCATACAAGTATAGTAATGAGACAAATTTACCGTATGATGATGACGGTACGACGTATCTCAATTATAAACCTGAACCTCTCAAAAAGGATTTATCTACTATTGCTGAAAGTCAACAAAACAGTGTTGATGGATTTCAAAACTCACAAAATATAATTGAAAGTCCTTGAAGATGTTGCTAGCACTTTATCATTCTGTGGTTTTCATAC
>JANQHY010000112.1 GCA_028282395.1 Gammaproteobacteria bacterium | reverse complement strand
ATTGGGCAACTTCGGTTGAGTCACGACCCATCGCCTTGCATAGCAACATCGACATCATGGCCAGTGATCAAGCACCACTACTTATGATCGGCGGCACACACGGCGACGAGATTGAAGGGGTGGTATTGGCTGAGGCTTTATGTAATTGGTTGCTGACCAATCATCAGGACATTACCCGACCATGGATCCTGATCCCCAATATAAATCCAGATGGTGTGGCAAAAAACCAACGTACTAATGCAAATGGTGTCGATCTCAATCGTAACTACCCTGATACACGCTGGTCAGCACAATACGATGACCCAATTTATTATCCTGGCAAAGCCCCACTGAGCGAACCGGAAGTTCAGGCTGTGGTAACGCTAATCGAGCGTGTACAGCCACATTTGATGATTCATTTTCACTCGCATGAGCCTTGCATCGTATGTACAGGAGAAACCGGATTATGCGCAGCGCAAACCCTGGCACAAGCTAGTGGTTATGAAGTGGTGCCGGATATTGGTTATCCCTCCCCTGGCAGTTTAGGCGAGTATGGTTGGTTGGACTTGGGTATTGCTGTTATCTGTATTGAAGCACAGCATGGTATGGCACACGAGCAAATCTGGCCACGTTTTCAGACAGGTTTATTAGCATTGCTGCGCAATCAATAGCTATAAAATGAGAAAACTGACGACAAGGAAAGTTCTCTTTTGGTACTAGCATCAAATGAAGGTAGGATTATGCACAGAGTAGTGACCCAATAGCCACAAATGGCATTTTCGCTATTTCTGGCTACCCTTTTAACAAGTTACTAATATCAATTACCTTTCCAAAAAATTGACTATCAAGAACGTCGTCTTGAACGCCACCCATATGTAACAATATAGGAACGACTGACATGTTTTTAGGTTTTGCAATACGATTAATCTTTTCCTTTACCTCATCAATAGTTTTGGTGCTAATGGCTGATCTGGTAAATTTGATTTCACACAGGTATAAAACGCCAAGTTTAGTTTGAACTAAATAATCAATTTGACAGCCTTGAGCTTTTGTCGTCTTTCGTTGAAAGAACGGACCATCACAAATGACCTCGTCGGGATAAACACCCATTAAGGATAAAACACTCTGCCGATTATTAAGGATTAGATTTTCAACTTGAAGCCCCATGATGCTTGACCAAGCTGGCAATGCGCTGAGAGAGCTGAGGCTGAATTGGTTACTCCTGATTCTAGGAATAGCGGGTAATATATATTTTGTATAGAACCTGATGTAGTTATCGGAAAGCCTATATTGGCTTATTTTTGAAAAATCGCCGGTGCGCAAATTCCACGTAAAGTCTCTGGCAATAAACCCTGACATTTCCAACTCGTCAATATAGCTTGTAAGCAAGCCCCCGCTTTGCTTATTCAACCTCTCCAATATCTCATTGCGCAATAGGTTATGTTGGCAAAGAACCTGTATTACTTTGTGATAGATTTTACTATCGCGTTCTAACATAGAGGAAAAAATATAGTTGTAATCATTGAAGAGCAACCCACTTGGTGTAAAGCAGAGCTTCTTAATATTTTCCTCAGCCGGTAGGATTGGGTTTACTTCTTCAAGGTATTTTGGAATACCGCCCGTTACCGATAAAATTTTAAGCTTTTCGTAAGCAGAGATGTGACTATCGTTGTTTGTCCAATACTTATTACAATCTGATAAAGGTTGTTCTTGTAAGCGAAGCTTGATAGAGATTCTGCCATAAAAGCCTTCATGCTTAAGCAGCTTTCTCTCAATCCAACTTGAGACTGATCCACATAAAATTAAAACTAAGTTAGGGTTTTGCTTAAAATCCATATCCCAAGCATTTTTCAACTTTCCTAGAGGGTGTCGTCAAATTATACACCACATCATCATGGCCCTAAATTGTACTGCCGCAAGGAACGAATTGGCATTTTTTGCATAACGAGTGGCG
>JANQHY010000073.1 GCA_028282395.1 Gammaproteobacteria bacterium | reverse complement strand
GAATTGCCGTTTATCCTTCATGACAACTTCCTTAAAGCGTTCGCTATTATAAATAACAGGACAACTTGACATGAGGTCTTCTAAATTTTGAGCAGGTTGCTTCCCTCTAGCAGTAAATTTAAATTTATCGCCGAACTCTTCAGTTAATCGGGTAGTAATTTTCTGGGTGAGTCCATGTTCGTTAAGTTCTTGACATTGATTAAAAAGCTCCTGTAAAGCAATAAAATCTGGTTGCTGTTCTTTGATTGCTGTAACCAGTGCCTCAACAATACGCTGATGCCTAGTCGTTCTCTCTACCATAGTCTCTTTTCGATCATTTTCACTGCCGGCATAGCCACTATCTTTTTTTGTTTCCAAAACATTCCAAGATAAGATTTTGAGTCCTCCCTCAACCGTTGCTGAGACCATTACATGATCACTAGTAATTTTATTAGGTTGCTTGACGGTTTGCTCAAGTGATAAAAGTCCCTGTTGGTAGGATTGTGCATTTTCATTAACATTAAAGGCCATAACCTATTTCTCCGCAGATGATCTTAAAATAGGTTTAAATATCAAAGTATTGATTTTTTCTGTATAAAGATTTATTATATAATCTCTGTCAAGGAAGTTATTCAAAGACTTACGCGTTTATACTTAAGTAAAAGGGCGTAAGTTAATGCAATTCAATGATAAATATATTTATTGGATTAGTAATAAAATGAAGCCTATTTGATTACTATTTGTAACGAATACTATCAATAGAGTGAATGGCTTGCGGTGAATAGCGCCCTTATTTGCCGCATATTATGCAGTGATTGTTGTTGCTAATGCGGTGAATAGGCGCTATAATCACCTTAAATAATGCGGTGATTAGCATGTGGGTATACGAACATCAAGACTGGCCAGAATTTACTTGGGATACAGAAAAGTTATCTGCCACGCTTGCTGAGATACGCTATCGTCAAGGGCGTCTACTCGGTAGAATGGAGAGTTTGGGGTTTGAAATTAGGCGTGAAGCTAGCCTTAGTATATTAACTAATGATGTCGTTAAATCCTCCGCCATCGAGGGGGAAAAGTTGGATTCTGCAGAGGTGCGTTCATCAATTGCTCGTTGTTTGGGGATTGATATTGCTGGGCTTATACCGGTTAGTCGGCATGTTGAAGGCATTGTTGAAATGATGCTCGATGCAACACAGCAGTTTTTAAAACCACTAACAAAAGAGCGGTTATTTGATTGGCATGCAGCTTTATTTCCAACAGGGCGCAGTGGAATGCATCATATTACCGTTGGAAATTGGCGCACGATAGATGCTGGCCCGATGCAGGTTATTTCGGGACCTATAGGCCAAGAAAGGGTGCATTTTGAAGCGCCAAGTGCTGATCGACTTGAAAAGGAGATGACACAATTCTTGCAATGGTTTGAGCATAAAGACAATCTTGATCCTGTCTTGAAAGCTGGTATTGCGCATTTGTGGTTTGTAACCATCCACCCGTTTGAGGATGGTAATGGCCGTATTGGTCGAGCAATTGCCGATATGAGTCTAGCGCGTGCTGATGGTATAGCGGATCGATTCTATAGTCTTTCCACACAAATTGAATTGGAACGGAAAGAGTATTACAACCAACTTGAAAGGCAGCAATCCAGCACCGTAGAAATTACCGCTTGGCTGGAATGGTTTTTGGCTTGTCTCGGACGAGCTATTGCTAATGCAGAAGAGATGTTGAGCAATGTACTGTTTAAAGCACAACTATGGAATAAGCTTAACCAGGACTCCGTTAATGAGCGGCAGCGACTGATTATTAATCGTATGCTTGAGAATGATTTCAAAGGCTATATGAATACTTCTAAATATGCCAAGTTGGCAAAATGCTCGGCGGATACAGCATTGAGGGATATCCAAGATTTGAAGGCGCGTGGTATTTTTATACAAAATCAAGCGGGTGGACGTAGCACGAGTTACCGATTGCTTGAAAGAGTTTGATAGGGGTATTTGATAATCTTGAATAAATGGTATTCTGCATAAGTGATACTGCTAAAGACAGAGTATCGGCACCTTACTTGTTTTGTATGACTGTTTGAGATTATCCATACCTTCATGTAGTGCTTTCAGGCATGGTTTATACCGTTTTAACAGTTTTCCAAGTTCGCCCTTTTTCAGGTATTTATAATTTATTGCACTAAGATTATCATAGTTATTCTCTGTTATAGCTGCGCTAAGCGCTTCTGTTGCTTCTAAGGATCGTTTTGCTTCGATATTTTTCCAGACAAGCCCGAGGTTTCTATTTGTCTTCATTTCATATTTAAGGGTTTTTCTATATTGCTTCAGGTCGAGTAAACAGGCTTGGCGAATGGTATTGAAAGCATGGATTCCCATATAGTTTGCAATAATTAGGCAGATTCCATCAGTTAGCTGAGCCTTTTGCGAATTAATTAATATTGGCGAGTTAGTGGCTAATTTAGTAAATCGAAAGACGCGTGTTTTTTTAGTAATTTTGCTATAGCTATTTATGTACTCTGGGGAGGTAAGATTGCCGGTTTTACAGTCTTGGCTGTAACCTGAAACAATCAAACTTGGTTCATTGTGATACATCAATCTATGTTGGTGAGATTTGCGTAAACTCTCTTCAATCAATGGAATACAGAGTTCAGGGTTGTGTGCACACCAGTCAAGGTAGCATTGCTCGATTTTAGTGCGAATGTTACGATTGTTGTGGCTCTCTACATAGAGACTAATCAGTTCGCTACGTAAGTGATTTTCTTTTTGGGAAGAGGGTGTTTTGGCGCTATTACAATACATCTTGTCTAATTTTTCAGCAATGCGTTTTAATTTACTTCGGCGTGGATCATATGGATTATCAAATTTAATGAAATACGCTTTTATTATTCTCAGTGGTTTGGAGTTTGTTTTCTTTGTGTGAAGATACATCATTTGCTCCGATTTTTATTAATTTGATTTCAGGTGGTTTCTTGCTTACTTACTTATGAAGAGTTCTATATTCTACCCGCTTTAACCATGGCGAATATAGCAAATTTATCTTCTATTGCCAATGGGATTTTTCATCGTTTTTGAGAAAAAGTTCGATTTGCTCGCTGCCAAAATAGTTGTTATAGTGATCTTTCACTTAGGTGAAAAAGGTATTGTAAATATAATTAGACTACATAGTTTATGAATGACTAAATGTGGCGGATAGTAAATAAGTAGGGGGGTAGTGTACTGATGGTACTAAATCTTAGCGCCGATAATCACCAAGGGATTGACCCATTTCACTCTGGCTTGGAGTGGATTCAAGGCAATATTCTCAAAAGTCATGGTCGTCAACATGCGGCGCATCTATTTTTGAAGTTTCGTGTAGATGCCAATAGTGAGCAGATGCGATCAGCGGTTAATGCCTACTACAAAAAGTATGTAACAACAGCATTGTTGCAGCAGCAGCGCACGCTTGAACGTCATCAGGCGCATAAGCGAAATAAACAGGTGGAGGAGACGCTCTTTGGTAATATTTTTATCTCTTTTAAAGGCTATCAACAGATGGGATTTTCTCATCTGTTTTCTACTGCCGATAGTAGTTTTAAGCAGGGATTGGGCGGAGAGAATGGTGATTGGCAGACACTAGGTGATCCTAATCCACAACAGTGGCAGGATGGGTTAAGTGAAGAGGCTGATCTGTTGTTGCTAGTTGCCCATAATGATATCACCGTCTTGGATCGTGTTATTGGTGAAATTAAAACACTTTTTTCCAGCAGTGCAGAAATGATACATAGCGAGCGCGGCTTTGTTTTAAGAAATTCACAAGGTAAGGCAATTGAGCATTTCGGTTATGTTGATGGCATTAGTCAGCCGCTGTTTACCAGTGATGCTATAGAAGACTACCGTGCACGGCAGAATGGTGGAACAAGCCTATGGGATCCAGTTGCACCGTTAGGTTTGGTACTGGCAGAAGATCCTGCCGTTGCTGAGGCAGGGCATTTCGGTAGCTATTTGGTCTACCGCAAATTGGAGCAGAATGTTAAACGTTTCAGGGAGCATCATCAGCAACTTGCCGACAAATTGAATATTGAGCCAGCATTGGCTGGTGCATATAGTGTTGGCAGGTTTAAGGATGGTACACCGGTGCTGGAGTCAGCCACGCCACAAAAGTCATCACAGGTTAATAATAATTTTAATTATGCCGATGATCCTGTCGGGTTGAAATGTCCGTTTCAGGCACATATTCGTAAAACTAATCCCAGAGGATCCAGTTCCAATTCACTTGAACGGTCACGACGTATTGTGCGTCGCGGCATCAGTTATGGCTTAGATGATTTAACAACATTGGCAGAGACGCCGCCTACTACGGGCTCAGGATTACTATTTTTATGTATGCAAGCAAATATCAAAAAGCAGTTTGGTTTTATGCAGCGGCTTTGGTGTAACAATAGTAATTTTGAAGTAGAAAATACCGGTATAGATCCAATTGTTGGGCAAGGCGAGCAGGCCGATGTGCCGCAAAAGTGGCCACGGGTATGGGGAGAGACTGCCGTCAAAGAGATGAACTTGAGAGATTTTGTCACCATGCAGGGCGGCGGTTACTATTTCGCACCGAGCATAAAATTTTTGCAAACGATTAAAACAGTATAAGGAGAAAATGATGGCACTACGTTTATTAGAACAGTTGCAGGCAATATTGCAGCCGTATATTGATGATGCAGCTTGGTTAAAACTCTTTAAAACATTTGGCTTGGACTTAGAACAGGTCCAGACAGTTGAGCAGTTGGCAAATCTTTTAGTGAAGCCTCTCGATCTTGATGCGGCAACGTTGACTGCAGCAAATGATTTATGTACCCATGAGGCAATGTTTAATGAACTCCATCCACAGACGCAGCGTGCAATTGAACGCGCTAGCCCGGCAAAAAGTTTGCTTTTCTATATTTTTTCCATGCCGGGGCTTTATCCTAAGGATGCACAACAGTTGCCGCCAACGTTAGAGCAGTTAGATGTGATTGAGAACTACCTGTACGTTTCCAGGTCACAGGCGTTGACCGATGTGGATGATAATTTAATGGTAGAGGGTGTGATGCCGCCGAATCTTGATGAGATTAATGCAATGATAAAAAATCGTCTTGGTGACGGTGAATCCTTTGAGTTGGCTGTGGTGGTTTTTGCTAAATACTTTAGTAAAAAGAATTATAGCGTAAATAAAGTGTCTGCTGATCTCTGTTATGCGCGTACCGGTGTGGCGCGTGTTGGCACGACAGAGGTGCGTTATGATCCTATGCGCAGAGGGTACTGGCCGGTGGTTGAGGGCGAACCACATACTATGGCGGTGTTGCCGGGGCAGTATAGTGCTTATATCGCGGTTCGTCTTAAAGGGGATAGTGACCATTTTGGTTTTATGCCCGATTTGGTTGATCCGGCAGCGGACAATGGGCGTTTCTTTTGGGCACCGGTGCATAAACTTTTTTCGGCATTGCCTGGAGAGTGTCTGCGCGGAAAAACAATCGATTTAACCTGGCAGGCAGCCCATCTCAATCAGAAGTTAAAAAAATTACATGAGGTGCTGAAAGAGCGAGGAATTAATCTTGATGTGCAGAATGGTGATGGAGAGGTGATAGAAGCTTTCGATCAATACCCTTTTGTAATTGCCGATGACCAGTTAGCAAACCTGAGTCAAAATGATTCCAAGTCATTGGCTCTCGTTGTTCCAGTTGCCCATCCACTGGTTGAGCGTTCAACCTATAGTTTTAATGTGCCTAATCCATTGCCGAGTGAAAACAGTGCTGATCTATCACTGTTTTACTCTTCACTGCAAGCACGCATCTCATCGACTGAAGGGCGTGCAGTACCGGAATATGTGCATATTAGAGATAATGTGGATAAGGGCGATCTTAATGATTTAGCGCAAATGGATCAAAATAATGGTAATAATGATACGTTACTCGATCAACGTGCATTCCACTATCTCGATTATACTGCCGACGGTTGGGTCGATGTTGCGGTAACAGATCTAGATCTTGATACTTTTCCTGCCTATTCATTGGTTTCAGCGCCAGATTTCTATCCGGCAGTAACACAGCGCTCATTAATGGAGTGGGGAGCGCAGGCGCAGCAGAGTGAGCCGTGGCAAGATGCGCGCATTTGGGAGACTGACCCAGTGGATCTCTCTTCCGATCGTCGTCCTGCAGATCTTGAACTAAAAAACAGTCATAATCAGCCGCTGTTTTGGTCAAACGATGATACGATAACTGCCGTGGTTAGCCACTTTAACTCATCGCGTTATCAACCGATGGAGAGTGTTGTTTTTACCCAGTCAAAAATCAGCGATCATTTTCGTCATCGCTGTTTGCCTGATGCGGCTGCCGGAGTATTTGCACCGGGTTGGGATATTAGTAGTCACGCCTCACATTTGGCAGCGTACGGTTTGGGCTCGCCCTTTCCTGAAGATGCAAAGCTGTGTGCAGCATTGAGCGCTTTCTGGCCCGCAGCGGCACCTGATACAACACGTACCTTCATGATTAATCCCTATGTGCCAAACCGTGTTGCATTTGCCAGAATTGTTGCGCCGATGACAGATGAAGAGATTGGTCTGGCACAGAATGCGCTACCTTGGGATGGCGTTATTGGGCCCAAAATTGATTACGATAATAAAAAAGCGACGATTCCTAATATCTTTTTTGCTGACTATGTTTTTAATGCTGTGGAGAACAGATTTAGTTTGGCCATTACCAGCCAGGTAAGTTTGGCACAATATATTTTTAGAATCAGAGCCATGCAGATTATCAGAAATCTTGTTAATCAGGGTGGTCAAGTCTCTCTAGGTAATCAGGGAATTGCACTGCTCTCTTTTAAAGAGCATTGGCAAGCAACGGCTCCAAATAACACCGCCTACGATATTGAAGTGGGGCGGTTAGCCAATATTAATAAAACTGCCAACCACG
>JANQHY010000036.1 GCA_028282395.1 Gammaproteobacteria bacterium | reverse complement strand
ATTCCGCAGCCAGGCAGTTTTTTAGGTAATATTGCTGCTGGAGGCAGTTGTGAGCCACGGCAACTAAGCGAGCGTGACCGCTGGATTTGTGCACAAGTTGGCCCAACCTTAAAGCAGAAAGGACTACTCTTTGTCGGGATTGATATTATTGGCGATTATCTAACTGAGATTAACGTTACCTGCCCAACCTGCATTACCGAAATCCGTGAACTGTTTCAGGTTGATGCAGCAGAAAAATTATTAGACTCTCTTGAGAAAAAACTATCGTAGTACATTGTCATTGCGAGCACAGCAAAGCAATCTAGGGCTGAAGTTACTCTCAGCACTCTTGCTGGATCGCTTTGTCGCCACGCTCCTTGCGACGACGGGAGTGTGTAGTGACAGAAAAAAAAGTTACTCTGAATTTGACAAACGGGCAAGAAGCCATTAGGGTTCTGAAAGCAAAGTGGTATGCAACGGCGCCGCGAGCTTTAGGGTAGCAATCTTAACTCTGTCGACATCGACGATGAAATCCATAAGTTTGGATGCTATGCAGCCTTGCCAAATGTGGAGAATAAACAGGTGGATAAACAGAAAAGAAGAGAGTGCCCATCATGTCATAACGGCACACTAAATGTAAAAACAGGCAAATATGGCGTATTCTT
Organism: Gammaproteobacteria bacterium; assembly: GCA_028282395.1. The sequence continues at coordinate 5,138 of JANQHY010000036.1, read as the reverse complement.
TGGCTGCACGCAGTATCCAAATTGTCGTTATACCAAGAGTCTTGGCAGTGAAGATAAGTGGGTATCGGCAACAGACATCTCCTCAACAGAATTCTGTCCCCAATCTTTTTATTTAAAAAGAGGTGGCGCCCGTGTTAGTGCTGAAGCTGAAAGACGGATGGCAGATGGTGAGATAGCGCATGCGCGAGTTAGTTCAGATAAGCGCTGCTATATAGCAACTTATGCTTTTGGTAGCGATCACTATATCGTCGAAAGTTTAAGAGTATGGCGTGATAGCGTATTAAAAACTTCCTGGTATGGTCGAGGAATAATTCATGGTTATTATCAAATTTCTCCTTTAATTATTCGAATATTTGGACGATCACTACTGTTTCGCCAACTATCAAGAGTGATTGTTAAATGCATTGCCAAATGGGTAGGAGCAGTATCATGATTATATTACTAGCCTTTATATTAATTATTGTCCTGGTTGCTGCGGCAGCACTTTATAACAATTTACCTAAGCAGCCACATCAGATAATTAAACAGCTAAAAGGTAAAAAAGTTAAACTGATATATAATGACGACGCCAAAAAAATAAAGTTTTGCTCGATTCGTCATAAAATTATTGCACGACCTGATTTCATATATGAATACCCTGATGGATCTCTAGCAATCGTAGAGTATAAATCACGCAAAAAGGGTGTCATGGCAAGAGATATTACCCAACTCAAAGCAGCTGCTATCGCTGTTAAAGAGGAATGGCAATGTAGAGTAAAACATGGCTTTGTACTAACCGGCTCAAGGCAATATGAAGCCGTTGACCTAAATAAAACCGGTGATACACTGGCTAAAGAGATTGGAAAATATCTGACTATTGCCAGAGAAATTAAGTCTGGTCATGCCCCTACCCCAGAACCGACAGCAAGAAAGTGCAGAGGATGCAATTATCGCAGCAATTGTCAATATGCAATGTTGTGACTTGCAATATCGCTAGAGTATACTTTTGAAGAAGATTTTAAGCATTTTATCTATCAATTTTACCCACGATAATTACATTTGTCAGTTATAAATTTTTAATACACATCTCTTCTCTTTACACACTTGCTAGGAAGGAATGAACTGTCTGCTTTCAAAGCATTATAGTTGGCCCAACTATTTACAAAGAAATAATACAATGTATAATACAAGATTAGATAATGAAAGCATTTTAATGCTTTGAAAAATTTGAAGAACCTTGTATTTACTAATTTTCAAGGCTCATAACAACAAAAACTCTTAATGTAGCGTAGCATATGTTAGCCAGATTATTTAAAAAACACTATTTAATGGGACTGAAATCCGGATTCCCTTCTTTCTATGATGATTTCTACCAATATGGTAATATCGAAACAGCTAAAAACTGCCTCTATTTTATACCAGGAATTGATGGCTCTCCTGGACAACTCCGTTATGGTTTTCCTGCATTAGTGAAGATTTTTGGCAACTCTTTATATAGTCAGGCATTATTCCTGCCAGAGTTCTCTGTTAAAACCCCGATTTGGGATAAATACACCATTGAAAATCTTGAAAAAAAATCAGAAAAAATTATTTCAGATATTACTTTCCTTAGCGAAAAATTTGAAAAAATTATGATAGTCTGTTCAAGTAATGGTTTTTATGATTTCCTCCGTATTCATCAGAAACTTCCCGCTACGGTTAGTAAAAAACTTGTGCTTTTCTGGTTATCCTGCGCACCAGATTACTTTGATGATACTCGCTGGGAATCTATTTTCTTTAAGCTTAATGGTTTTATTCACAAAGATTATCGTTGGATAGCATTGCCTAATAATAGTTGGCTTAAATGGATTAATCCGGAGGTATCAACTCGTTATAAGTGGAAGCATTTTAAGCCAGCAAAATACTATTATAAGCACGATATAGAGTCGAGATTCTATCTTCTTGGCTCAACTTGGTCATATTTCTCTTTGAAATGTTTCAATGATTGCCTAGACCACTTGAAGAGAGATGTCGATGCCAAAATTAATATACCAACTTATTTATTAGCAGGGGAGAACGATGGGTACTGGCAAGGAAAATCTAGTGAAGATATGGCCAGACTTGCTAATCAATTTATTGTGAATCCTCATATTATCTTTAAACCCAGTTCGCATCTTTGGGTATTAATGCCAAATTATATCCATGAATTAATGGAATTGGCTAAAAAGCACTCGGATATCTGATGCGTCCTCTCATCTATCTTGGAAAATCCTTAGAAACTTCAATTTTACAAAAAAATTAATCCGCTGTGCTTCCTACAGTAGAAATTAGTTCTGTTGATTTGTCTTTTTGCATGTAGAGCATTCTTCCTGGAATCGTATAGAGGCATACTTTCGCTGGTGGAAAGTTGCGCCATACTATCTTTGATTTGCTAACGAAATAGTTTTCTGGGAAGAATGTAGCAGAGTGTTTTCTAATATCATAAGTAAATTGGATATATTGGCCATTTGGTGCTAACACCTTGGAGATTTGTAATAAAATCTCATTCTTCATGGTCTTGGGAAGTGAGCGTAGCGGCAATCCCGAAACGATGGCTCTAACAGGCTTTTTATTGCGATATAATAGCTCCTCTAAGTCCATTGCATTTCCATGAATAACTTGAATTCCTGGGAAATCCTTTTGGAGTCTTTCTGCTAGTTCTGGCATATACTCCACAACAATTACTTGTTTAGGTGAGATATTCTTCTCTAGGATAGCTCGAGTAATTACCCCAGTTCCGCCACCTAATTCAACGATAACCTCATCAGTGCCAATATCTACATAGTCCAACATGGCTTTGGCCAAATGCTTTGAACTAGGTAGAACTGCCCCCATCGCTCTCGGATTTAGAAGAACAGATCTTAAAAAAGTTATCAGTGGATGATTATTATCTGCTACTTTTCGTAAGCGGGTATGTAAAGTTTTAACCTTATTACTACGATGGTATAAAATAATATAGGTATTCTTTAGTACACAGCAAGCACTTTTAATGACAATGAGAAAAAATTTCGCAATATATCTTAAGAGCCAATACCGATCTATCCACTTTTGCGTGTAGTGCCAAGGTGTTAAAATTTCGTATTCCATGAACTAGAACCAATCTTTTGAAACTTTTCCACTGTTGGCGTCAACAGTTAATTCGACCTGTTTCTGATGCTTATCGATCGCCTTAACTTCATAGTGAGAGCCGTCGATTTCGATTTTGTAGATGTGGCTATATCCTTCTGCTAAAACGCGTTTAGACGCCTCTAACATGGAGATCTTATTTTGAGTAGATGAGGCCTCTTTATTGACTACTTCTCCAGTTTGTGGACTAATTCGTAGCTTGACATACTGTTGATGTTGATTGACTGCTTTAGCTTGATAGTATCCATCTTTATATTTGACTTTCTGAATTGCTATATAGCCATTGTCTTTCAAATTCTTTAAGATTGTTGTCATTGGGACAGTTGAATAGGGAATGTTATCATCTGCTCTAGCTAACCCTATGGCTCCTGATAGCATTAGTGGTATAGCAATGATTCCAATCATTCTTCTCATTGTTTTCTCCTAATTTAAGATAATCTTATTTAAATTGTAGTTTCGGCTCTCAATATGTCAAGCCTTTGTAAGGGCTTTTCTAGTAAATGACGGAATTGTCATATTCTTGTCAGGCTATATTCATCGGCTAATGTTATATTTTTTCACTAAAAATAGAGATAATAATATTAAGCATGGTCACATTATTAGAAAGAAATTTAATAAATTCATTTATTTATATTATTGCTATGTGCGGCATTATATTGTATCCCGTAACTAATATGGCTAATACAATGCATTATTCTAGTACTCAACAAGACCAATTCAGTATTTGGGGAAATTATGTGTTTGGCCCTATTAACGGTTTTGAACAGATCCCTTCTGGTGGCAGAGAAGTGTCTACTACACAGGAAAAACCCACTTTTAGTCAACTTGGTATCCGTCAGCACGGATTATGGGAAGGCGGTGCTCACGTATGGATTAAAAAGTGTCTTCAAATTTCTACGTCTGCTCAACTGTTGAAGATGCGATCTGATACAGTTTTGAATGAGCCATTAATTAGTCATGATATTGACTTTCCAGCAGGAAGTCACTTAAGTACGGTCTCAGATTATGACATCTATCACCTGGATTTTGGATCATTTTGGCAAGCATCTAACAAAATTCGATTAAACGGTTTGGCAGGCGCTGCTTTACTACATTTTAACTATCAAATTAATTCTGGATCACTTAGCACCTCGCGTCATTTTAACCATATCTCGCCTGAGGTGATTATTGAAAGTATCTATCTTATCCAACCAAGAATTGATTGGAGGCTTCATGCCTCATCAACTGTTCCAAGTATTAGTGACTTTTCTGAGCAAGATGTCAATAGTGAGATTCGGTATTATCCTGCCATTCATCGTTTTCCACATGTGGCTTTAATGGTGAAGACAGGTTGCCTATTCATAAATTTCAAAGATAAGCAAAGTACACCAAATCATATGAAAGTGAACTTCGGCCCTTACATTGGAATAGGGGTTGTGATGAATTTCTAAGAAGTACCGGACTAATATGATTTGCACAATACTTAGAAATATTATTTTTTTCTTGGTACAATTGTAATGAATACCAGAAGGCGAGATAAAATGATTAAAATATTACTTATCGAAGATGAAGAGCTCACTGCCAAGTATTTAAAAAGAGGGCTGTCTGAACAGGGCTTTACCGTTACTGTCGCCTATGATGGGATTGACGGACTATTTAAAGCCAAGGAAAGTGAATACGACCTAATTATTCTTGATATCATGTTGCCGCACCTTAGTGGTTGGACAGTCTTATCACGCTATAGAGAGGTCAATGCGACAATACCTATTCTATTGTTAACTGCTTGCGATGATGTAACAGACCGAGTTAAAGGACTAGAGCTAGGTGCTGATGACTATCTAATTAAGCCGTTTGCATTTTCAGAACTCGTTGCTAGAGTACAAAGTTTAATTCGCCGTTGCCATGTGAGTGATAATCAGAATGAAACGAGCAAGCTAACGATTGCTGATTTAGTTATTGACTATAAGTCAATGCGCGTGACTCGAAAAGGTCAAATTATTATTTTAACTGCAAAAGAGTTCTCCTTACTGTATTAC
>JANQHY010000031.1 GCA_028282395.1 Gammaproteobacteria bacterium | reverse complement strand
GCTGCAATAAGGACACTTGCCCGACTGGGGTCACCACTCACAACAAACGACTACAGGCAGGTCTTGATCCATCACTGAAAAAGGTGCGTGTCATGAACTATGCTATCAATATGCATCGCCAAGTTGGCATGATTGCTCACTCCTGTGGTGTTCATGATCCACGAATGTTACGTCGCTACCATGTTCATATTGTCCAAGCCAATGATAAAAGTGTTCCAGCAGAAACACTCTGGCCCTATCCACGCATAGGCGAAGCACTAGAACAAATTGAAACTTAAAAGTAAGCTAACAAAAGCTCTTCCTTGTCATTGCGACGACAGGAGTGAGTAGTGACAGTAAAAATTATTTTTTAGCCGTCAGCATTTTGCGCATTCTAATACGGCTTGGTTCTTTCGCAGCACCATGGGTCTCCACTTCTGTCACGACATAGCCCATCGCTTCATAAAGTTGTTGTGCTGGGCTTTTGGCAAAGACACTTAAATCAATATGGGCTATTTTCATCTCGCGCAGTCTTTGTTCCATAATTTTTAATGCTCGCTTAGCCAAACCTTGACGACGATAAGGTTTATTAATACCAATCCACTGGATAAACGCCCAAGATTTTCGTTTTTCTGGAACAAAACTTAACCACAAATCCCCAATCGGCTCTTGCGTCTGTTTATCAATAATCCGCATCAACTGCTCACCCAAACGCGCCTCATTGCCAGAAAAATAGGAGTAGACCTCTTCATCGGCCATTTTTTTAGCCGTCTTATAATCGTATTCATCATGTTCTACCATATGATCGGCATACATTTTGGCGGAAAACTTAAGAAAACGCTGCTGCTCCGCAGCGGACATCGGACGAAAAGCAATCTCTATCACCGTAAGCCTCTCTATTTATCCTGTTTTCACGACATACTAGGAATGTCGCTGTAGCGAAATTCTTGCTACTTATAATCGTCAATAACCTAGCAGATTTTATCAACTGCCGCAACTGAATCACTGTCGCAACTGAATCACTATTGCAATATTCGCCAGGACTGCCAATGATGATGCACTGTACGCTGCTGCCCCTGACAAGTCTGCGTTGAGGTTTGCGGCATCACCACCGTTGCCTGGTGAATAATTGCCACCTGCTGAGCATTAACTGCTCGCACCGTCAACTGCCAATAGAGTGAGGCTTTGCCAGCCAAACGTGCGCAGGGATCAACCTGCAAAGGCACTAAGTAATAGTCATTAACAATGTCATTAAATTGACTATGACAACAAGCTGATGAATGCCACCAAGCATTGCCCCTAGCAACAATTAGTGCGCGTGATTGCCAAGGTTGCTGACAATGCACCTCACCAGTTTTAAGGTCCTCATCCGCCTGTTTCAGCGCCACCTCTGCAGCTTGGTAAAGCGTCAATTGCTGATAATGGTTATGATTGATCTGCCACTGCAGCTCGACCATACGCCATCCGACCCCAACCATTAACATAATTGCCGCGAGAAAAAATAGGACCACTGTTACGACTATACCATCCTCTCTCATCATACTGACTCACGTAGTGGTACGGTTAAATAGAAACGGTCATCATTAAACTGCATAGCAATATTAATCAGACGACCATTTCGTACCGCAGTGAGATCATTCATATCATCAACCAACTCTTCACGATCACCACCATACGATTGCCAATAAAGTGCGCTAATTATTGAACCATCATGATGATGGCGCCCACTAGCACCAACATAAAAAGCGCGGCTAATTAATTCACTCACTGTGGTCACACCATTCGTATAACTATGCGTCAATGGTGCATTGAGCATTAATCTCTGACTAGCTGTTGCTGGCATATCCTCTACCGCAGTAAGAGAAAAAAGCTCGATCTGATGACAATCACCAATGACAATCGCTTCACCAGCATTAAATTTTATTGTGTCATCTACAATTAATTGTTGTTCCCCAGTCACAACACTATTTTTTAGTGCTACGCTAGCAACACTCGCTTGATGCCACCATAAAATATCACTCCCTTGCAGTGCTTTACCCTGAAGGAAAGCTGGTAAACGACTATCACCTGCTGCAAGGATAGTAATACAATGGTGACTCGCGAGTTGTTGTTCTGTTGCGAGTGCATGATTAATAACCGGCAGTCCTTCATTTAATGCCACACAACCGCTATAGCAGGCGCTCTGCAAAGAAGTTGTCAATAAATAACTCGCAAAGCGCTCTTGCTCTTGTTGTGTTAATTGCTGCTTAACCGCTAACTGAGTCTGGTGATTACTGGCAAAAAAAGCACTCACCCCACTGAGAATCAACGTTGCTAATAACAGTGCAACCAATAATTCTACTAGCGTAAATCCTGCCACTTTGCCAACCATGCACTTCATTATGACACCATGACCGCAAAACAGCTGAAATGGGGACTTCTCGCATTCGGACAATTCCACACGCCACTATCGCTGCGCCATTGCAGAAGAAGTAGGCCCTGCTGCCAACTTGCTACGCCTTGCGGCAACCGCTGGGCATTCTCTCTGTTCCACAGATTGAGGTTGCTCTGCCCTACAGCAACTGTCGCTAACATATTATCCAACTGTTGTAATGCAACCGTTTGCCAATGCAATTGCTGCGCACGTCTGCATAACGTAAGTTGCAATGCGGCAACGGTTAACAGCATGAATGTTAATAGCGCCAGAGCTACTAGCACTTCCATAAAAGTGAAAGCAGCAACAGTTTGGTTATAAAGATTTTTATTACTCATGGTAATGTCCTATTATGCTTTTTATCTTTTCCTCTGCTATAGAACGCAACTTTATTTCTTTCCTGGAGCCGGCAACCAAGCGGCCGGACGACGCTGGGAGCACGCGACCACGGCAGGAGTGCGGGACCACGGCGGGGCCGCGGGAAGACGGTAACAGTATTAATTCTTTATCACGTACAGAGCATCAATTCATTGCAATATAGGCAATCTGTCTCTGCGAAGTAGGTTGTTGTTGCATCTGCTGCGGTGGCCGAGACACTGGCTGCTGCACCTGTGTCTGCACTGGCGCTCTGCGCACAGGGTGACGATGGTGATAAGCATGGCGATAATGCGGCGGCTGTTTATGGTACGCATCACTGCGATAATGAGAAGCGTGATGATGGTGATTCGCCTGTTTATGTACCGGTGCTGCGGTTGACTGCGGCGGTGGTGCATGCAACACAACTGGCCGTGCTGTCGTCAATGCGGTTGGCGGCGGAATCACGACAGATGAGTGTTGCTGACCAAGATCCTCTTTCGTTGTTGCAACCACACTGGTCGGAGTTGGCGTCAATGTCACCGGCTGTGCGGTAGTAAACCGAGTTGGCGGTGCCATATTATTCTGTGGCCACTGCTTGCCTGAGAGTGTCAGCCATTTATAGCGTGTATTAGCGGTTGGCGGCCAAGGCTGCCGATTTGAAGTTGCATTGTGCTGTGACGTTTTCATCGGCTGATATCCCGTTGCTGCTGTGGGCGGCCAAGGTTGCGCGCGAGTGTTAGCATTCAAGGCTATCGGCGCAGCATCATGGTAAGAGCTTGGTGCTGACCGATTCAGATAAACTGGCTGATCGCCTACTGGAAGCGCTGGCGGTTGAATTTTTTGTGGCTCAAAAGAGGCCGGATGCGTTGACTTCTTAACTACCACAGGGAGTGGTGGTAATGGGTGCTCACCACCTGGCAATGGACTAAGTAACACACCACGCTCATAACCACGGCGATAGGATGTTCGCATTGCCCATGTCTGTACTGGACAGCTAGCGCCATAGCTAGTATTCATCTCCTTACCGGAACGTGCATCAATCATCCCATTCGCATAAGCAGAATTAGGGTCGCAGATGTAAGCGCCATACCCGCCTTGTGAGCTACAGCCGGCAACGACAGCTAATGACAATGATAGAAAGATCAACCCGCAAATTTTAGACCGCACACTGTTTCCTTTTCGACACTTGATCAGAATTGTTATTCTACTCCCGGAAAGAAGAGAGTGTCAAACTCTGTCGCTAGGAATTCTCCCTGAAGACTCCTCTCCTGCAACCATAGTTGTCACCAATAAAAATTCAGTGGTAAGATGGCCTCATGAAGCAAGCAAGAGGATGGTAATGAATAAAACCGTAGGCTGTACGCTAATGATTACTGGCACATCAATTGGCGGTGGGATGCTTGCTCTGCCTGTTGTTACCGCGACAACCGGTTTTTTTATCTCAACACTACTACTCATTGGCGGCTGGTTTTTCATGACCATTGGCGCACTGCTGGTACTGGAAGTCAATCTATGGCTACGGGAAAATAATAATCTAGTATCGATGAGTAAAACCACT